>CAYULZ010000027.1:0-14646 GCA_964445865.1 uncultured Lachnospiraceae bacterium
TAAAGCGGTTGGCTTATTTTTTGCTTGCGCGTACCGGCTCACCCGTAAACGGGTCAACAAGCTCCTTTATACTCATTTGTTCGTACGCCAAATCCTCTTGTAGTTGGTTCCTTATATATTCAGCAATTGCCTTTTTGTTCTTTCCTACTGTATCAACATAATATCCCCTACACCAAAATTCTCTGTTTCCGTATCTGTATTTCATATTTGCGTGTTTATCGAATATCATCAAACTGCTTTTTCCTTTCAAATATCCCATGAAACTCGATACACTGAGCTTTGGCGGTATGGACACTAACATGTGTATGTGATCAGGGCACGCTTCTGCCTCGATTATCTCTACACCTTTCCATTCACATAGCTTTCTCATTATCTGCCCTATATCACCTTTAACTTTTCCGTAGATTACCTGTCTGCGATATTTCGGGGCAAACACTATGTGATACTTGCAATTCCATGTTGTATGTGCTATACTATTTGTGTCAATTTTCATAATTGACCTCCTTCTATGTTTATTTTACTTGCGGTTGGCTAGACCCGCTTGTATTATAGCATAGAAGGTGTTTTTGTTCAACGGCAAAAGCCTCTTTGGAACCACCCGCTTAGCGGGTGGTTTTCTATAACCAATAAGAAAAGAACACCGACGGAGTAGTCGGTGTTCTTTTTTCTTTTTATGCCAAAACGTAGACGTTCGTGGACATATATTCGAGCGTATCGTCCAGTGTCAGCACATCACCCTCGCGAGTGAAGGGGCAATCGACGAGCTTGCCGTCGCGGCCAAGCTTCTTGACGCTCGTAAAGGGCACGTTGCCGATACGAAGCACGGTTTTGTCAAACGTATCAACATTGCCGTTCGTCACCATCAGCACACGGTTGCTCTCGCGAGCGTACAGATACGTGCTCACACCAATCTTATCGGCGATCACGTAAGCGTTGCCCTGCCCTGCCACGGACTCGGTGATGAAGTAGCGGCGCAGATCGTCGTACATGATGTAGTCGCTGCGATCGACGATAAAGGGCAGCATCAGGAAATTCTCTCCCTTGGCCATGCCCGCGCTGACGGGGTTCATCATGTAGCTGTACAGATCGGAAAGGATCTCGACGCCCTCCTCGTACGTTACGCGCAGACAGGGTGTCAGTCCACGCACACGCGCCGAGGCACGGAGCTTGCGCACGCCGCAAATGACGGTGTTTTCGTCGCGGCACTCCTCGTAGGTATATTCGCCGTCGTCACCGTTCATGCTCTCCACAGCCGTCGCACGGATGAGCGAGAGCAGACCGCGCTTGGCAAGTCTCTGTGCAAGCGAAGCGTCTCCGAAAATGAAGTTGTCCGCAAAGAGCGCACGGAGCTCGTCGTCGGTAAAGTAATCGGCATTCGAGCCTGTCAGGAAGATCGTTTCACCCGAAAACGCCTTGGCGTGCGAATAGCGGTACGCGATACCGAGACCGCCGAGGTAGCCTGCGGCGCAATATTCGGTCGCCGAAAGATCGTTATAGTCGGTCTTGACCTCCTTATGGTAGGCCGCGCGCTCGCAGATCGGCACGACCACACCCGTCATCGACGAAAATTTCAGATCGAGATCGCGAATGGCCTGCATATAGGGCTGCAAGCCCTGCACCACCTCACCAAAGCCAAAGGAATCGCGCGCGCCGTTGGCGTGGAAGCCGTAGATCGAATAGGTCGTACCCGACAGCAAGAGCGGAATCGAGCCCTCAAGCGTGAAGCGCAGATAACGCGGCGTTTTGTTGATCATGGTTGCCGAGCCGTGCTCGATCTCGGGCATGATGACGACGTCATCGTCGGTCATCGCGCGGATCGCCATGCTCTGGCTGTTGATCTGGTACATAAATTCCTTCGGGGGCATCTCACCGTAGGGCAGATGGATGCGGTTGATCCGCGTGCCGCCCTGTGCGAAATTGCCGAGCAGACGCTTCCAATCGCGCGCCTCGAGACAATGTGCCGCGGGGCGCGAGCTCATTAGTGCTACATCGGTATTGGGGTTGGCTGCCTTGATCATACGGCCAAGCTTTTCGGCAAGCGCGAGCATGACGTCGCGGTTGACGTCCAACCAGACCTCGCGCTCGCGGTTCAATCCGCCCTTAGCAAAGGCCTTTGCGAGGAACTCCTCGCGCGTGTAATGCGTGCCGAGGCGCTTGTTATACATGGCCATGTGTTCCTCACAATAGCAGCCAACGCCAAAGAGCGGGGAGTGATTGTGCAAACGGAAATCGTCCTCGATCCAGAAGGTATCGGGCTCGATCTCGCGGATCAGATAGCTTGCGTATTCGGCAAAATACGCAAACCAGCTGTCGCACATCGGGCAGGCAACGTTGTAGGACTCCTTCCCCTTCATATCGACGAAGGCGCGGAAATTCTGTCCCTCAAACCAATGGCGACCGCGGTCGCAGTGCCCCATCTCGATCCAGTTGTTGACGCTGACCGACAGTCCCTTCTCGCGAAGAGCCGCCGCGGCCTTTTTGAGCACCGCCACCCAGGGCTTGGCCATCTCAAGTGTGATATGGCCGACGTTGAATTCCTCCTGATTGATGCAAAGCATGACGTTGTCAAAGCCGTACTTGGCGCAATGTTCGGCAATATTGGCAATTCTCTCATCCTGCATGCCGTCAGGCGTGACCTGCACGCGCAGACAGTTGTGATAGGTTCTGTAATCCATGGGGTCTCCTTTTCAGTTCTTCATTTTTTCGATCACGAGCGTGCCGCCGAAGCGCAGGGGCGGACGGCGCAGCTCAAAGGTGGGAATGGTATGCACGTATTTCGTAATGTACGGACCGATCTCGGCCTTGGGGAAATAGTCGGCAACAAAGTCGCGCTTGGCGACCGTTTCATTCGACGCGGTGTTCGATACGATCACGCACAGCTCACCGCACGGCGGCAAGCATGCGCCGTCAATTTCCGCCGTCATCGGCGTCATGCCCATATCGCAGACCTTCTGCCCATTGACGAGCACCGAGGCCGACACCGAGGTATCCGCAAGCGTCAAGCGATAGCGCTCGCCGCTCTTGGGAGCAAACGGCAAATCGTAGCGCGCCGCGTAATGAATGCTTCCCGAGAACGTCTCGTCGAGCGTCGGCGTGCCCTCGTGGTAAGCGGTCGATACGCCGCGGTGATCGATCGTGTAGCGATCGTAGCCTACGATGGCAAAATCCGTCACGGTCGCCGTGTCGACGCTCTCGTCGCTCACGGTCTCGTATTCCTCGTCGGTAACAAGATAGACGGC
The DNA here is from genome assembly GCA_964445865.1 of uncultured Lachnospiraceae bacterium. Lineage (GTDB taxonomy): Bacteria > Bacillota > Clostridia > Oscillospirales > CAG-272 > HGM12713. Next base: position 3,240 of record CAYULZ010000027.1, read on the forward strand.
GATCTCGCCGCAAACGAGCGTCGCTTGTGCCTCGTTTTCTGCATACATGTTACCCGTCCGAGCATCGATGCGGTAAAGCTTCTGTGTGCCGCGGATGTCGAAGGTCTCGGTCACGGTGTCAATGCCCTCGTTGAAGAAGAACCAGAGGCGGGCACCGTCGTCAAGGAGGCGTGTCATCACACGGATCTTTTCATTCTTCGGCGTATAGAGGGGCGCTCCCTCTCCGAGGAAGGGCGCGAGCTTCTTTTGCGTTTCCTCGCTCATATAGCGGTTTTCGGGCACGACGATATGGCGGTAGCAGGCGTCGCCAAGGCAGAGCCCGTCCTCGGTGACGGTCGCGTCGGCCACGCTGTATTCGTCGATGATATCAAAGGGGATATTCTTGTCCTCAAGCGCCGTTCCCGCTTGGCAAAAGCTCTCGTTTACAGCCTTGACGGCTTCGGGGCCTGCCCAGAAGTCTGCGGCGGGATGAAAGAGTGCGGTATCGCCCTCGGCCTTACCGAGACGGGCAAGATAGCACAGGCGTGCCGTCGCCTCGTGAATTTGACTTCTCTGCGCAAAGTCGGGGTTCGAGCGGTTGAAGGGCGAACCGAACGTCAAAGAAAGGCAACGATCCTCCGAGGACGAGGTCGACATAAAATTAAAGGTATTGATGCCACGCATCAGCTGATAGTTCACAACAAAGCGAATCTCGTCGGGCGACAAAGCATTGCCAAAAATAGCAAAGGTCTCGGTCAAGGTCTGTACCTTTCCCTCCTGACGTGCCGCGCTCGATGCAAGCCGCGGGAAAAAGCCGAAGCCCTGCGTTTCGTCGTCGAGCGGTGCACGGCCGCCGTACGGGTAGCGGATCTGCTCCCAGATCACGTCGATGCCGGGCACGTCAAAGAGGCGCAGGCAGGCAACGAGGCCGAAGCCGCCGCACCACATACCGCCATAGGCAATGCTGTCGTTATTCAAGTGACCGCCGTAGCGAATGCCCTTCGAGCGGCAATAGTCGCGAAGCGGCAAAAAGGTGTTTTTGCGAAGCAGCTCACCCGCCAAGCGGCCGTAATCCATGCGCGCCCGTCTGTCCTCCTCGGTCTCGCAGGCCGCGCCGTAGTTGCCGATCACGTACAGATAGTCGCGCAGATCGTAACCGAAGCGCTCGATAAAGGCCTCACAAAAGCCCTCGGGCAGATGGTCGCGGACCAGTGCTGGCTCGTCGGTAAAGAAGATCGGGATCTCCTTGCCGAAGCGATCGCCGAAATGCTCGGTGTAGGGCACGTAGGTGTTTTGAATGAAGGCCTCCGTCGCATCACGACGCGTCAGATCGACGATGTTGGCGTTGGACGTAAAGCGCTCGGTGTCATATTCGGTCAGCGTTACCTCACGGTCGGCGCAAAAATCGTCGACCAGTCTTTGCTTGCCGTCAAAGAGGGCGATCGCATTGGAAGACGGCGTATAACGCTCCCCCGCCGCCAGCGTGATCTCTCTCGTTTTGAGCTTGCGAACGGCCACCTCGGGGTGCTCACGCAGCGTGTTCTTGCATGCGCCGCCCGACGGCCAGCCGCCCTCGTCGTAGAGCCACAGCCCCATGCCCAATTTCTGCGCGCGGTCAAGAGCGTATTCCATCAGCTCCCAAAAGGCGGGCGAGAGATATTCGGGATACAAAAAGGTGCGGATCGCCTCGGGACGGAAATCCTTCGGCAGAGGAAGGACGTACAGCGCTTTTACACCTGCGCGGACAAAGGCATCGAGATCGCGATCAATGCTTTCTTTGGTCACCACGTCACTCCACGCCCACGCATAGACAACCGCACAGTCGGTCAGCGGTGTCCTCAACTGCTTTTGCGAAAAATCCATCGCATCCTCCTTGGCCGTCACGGCTCGTTTTTTGTTCCACGGCTATTATAACACATACGAAAAATTTTCGCAACCGTTTTGATGAAAATAAAATGTGAAAAAGGTTTACAAGTAAAACACTTTGTGATATAATGACGTTAATTTCAAAAACAAGGACACAAAGGATTGCATCATGGAAATACCATTTATTCTCGGACAGACACTCAGCTTTCTTTCTGCCATTGCCATCATCCTCGGCATGCAGGGCAAAAGCATGAAAGCGATCTTATTGGCAGTCGGCCGGCAACCTCATCATTGCGATCAGCTATTTTCTGCTCGGCGGCATCTCGGGCGGCCTCATCTGCTTGTTTGGCGTTTTGCAATGTGTGATTATGTTTTTCTATAACAAAAAAGAGCTTCGCCCACACGCCGCGGTTCTGGTTGGTTTTATTCTCTTTTCGGTCGTCTGCTCTGCCGTCACAGGCTATTTCTCCCGTTCCTTCGCCGAGATCTTCTCGGCTGTCGGCTCGGTGCTCTATACCTTCAGCATCGCACAAAAGCGCCCTGCGATATCTCGCCTCATTTATCTGTTTAATCCTCTTTGCTGGATGTGCTACGACATCTTCACGAAAGCCTACGTCAGCCTTGCCGTACACCTCGCCATTTTCATATTCACGGGTATCGGCATCATCCGTCTTGATCTGCTCAAAAAAAGCAAGAAATCAACAGAGAAAATATAATCGCAAAAGAAAGGAAAAACGCCCATGAAGCTTTATTCCATGATGCCGCTCCTTGATGGGCGCGTTCGCGAGATTTGTGACGATGTCGAAGCGCAATACCGCGACGGTGTGGCAAATGAGGCTCTCTTTATCATGAGCCTGCACCCCGAAGGAAATCCAACGGCTGACAAGGCCGCGCTCCTCTGTGAAAAATACGACCGTTATGCCAAGGAGCTGGCATCGCGCGGTCTCTCGTGCGGCATTTTGGCACAATCGACCATCGGTCACGGGCCATCGGCAACCGTAAAGCCCCCGATGCAACATTTCGTCGGTCTCCTTGACGGTGTGGAGCATGGCACGATCTGCCCTTATGACGAGGACTTTCGCGCCTACATCCGCGACACCATGGCAACGCTGACGAAGCGCCACCCCACCACGCTCATGGTTGACGATGATTTCCGTTTGTTTTCCCGCACCTCCCGCGGCTGTGCCTGTCCGCTTCACATGCGTGAGATCAACCGCCGCGCGGGTACGTCCTACACGCGCGAGGAGCTGACCGCGCTGCTCAACACCGATACCGCCGAGAGCCACCACATGACCGAAATCTTTTACGACACGCAGATCGATTCGCTCGTCGGTGCGGCGCGCGCGATGCGCGAGGGTATCGACTCGGTCGATCCCCATCAGCAGGGTGCGTTCTGCGTTTGCGGCGACACCGTGGAGGGTGTGGATCAAATTGCAAAGATCCTTGCCGGCGATGGAAATCCCGTCATCATACGCGTAAACAACGCACGGTATACCGCACCGGGTCCTCGCGGCTATTCCAAATCTGTCTCCCGCGCGGCCACGCAAATGGCGGCACTTGAGGGTGTCGGTGACATCTATCTGGCCGAGACCGACACCTGCCCGCAAAACCGTTACAGCACGTCGGCCGCTGCCCTGCATACCCACTTTACCCTGACGATCCTGGAGGGCGTGGCGGGGTGCAAGCATTGGATCACGCGCACGCAGGCCTTTGAGCCTCAAAGCGGGCAAGCATACCGCAAAAAGCTTTCACAATACCAGGGCTTTTACGAAGCCCTCTCAGCGCTCGTGCCCGACGTCGAATGGTTCGGCTGCCGCATCCCTCTGCCTACCGCTCCCATTCGTCCGAAGCCTCCCATCTGCGACTTTAAATTCCCGTCGAAAGATATTGCTTGGGCAACATGTGCGCTCGAAAGTCTTGGCTTACCGACGTATTTTTCGAAAAAAAGCGGGGGAGCCGTCTTTCTTGACGGCGACCGCGATACCTATTTTTCCGACGATGAGATCCTCGATATGCTTCGCGGAACGCTCTTTCTTTCCTCCCTCTCGGCCAAGCACCTGATCGCACGGGGCTTTGCTGAGTACCTCGGCGTGGACGTTCTGGAGAAAAGTGCCGCCGAGCCCGCCGCACGCGGTGAGAAAATTTACGCAAACGGCGAGCGCATTCAAAAGCAACAACATCTGATGACGCTCGTGCCGAATCGATCCGAGACGGTCACGCACGCCGAAGTGTTCACTCTGAACAATGGCACCGACTACACGCCCCTTTTCCCCGGTGTGACCTCGTACAAAAACGTACTCGGCGGTACAACGATCGTCTTTGCGGGACGCCCTTTGGCAAACTTTACATATCACGAGGCCTTCTCCTTCCTCTGTGAGTCGCGCAAGCTTCAGCTGGCCGATCTTCTGCGCGACTGCGGACATTTGCCCGTTTACTATCCCGACGACGCCGAGGTTTCTCTCAAGGCAGGACGCCACCGCGATGGCCGCATCCTCTGCGCCTTGACCAACATCGGCCTTGACCGCCTTGATGCGCTCGTGCTCCGCACCGAGCGTCCTTTGGTTCGCGTACAGCGGCTCGCCTCCAATGGCACGCTCGTTCCTTGCTCCTTTGCGGTTAGCGAGAACGGCGACACGGTGATCGACGCCCCCGCCGATATTCTCACACCGGTCGTGCTAATGCTGACGGAAGCCCAATAAAAAGCAAAAAATCCCGAGAAAATCTCGGGATTTTTTTGCCATATGCCTTGCAAGCGCCGACATTTTGTGCTATAATGGCCGTAACATCATCCGATCAAAGGAGGAAACCACCATGAAACTATCCATTAGCTCGGGCGGCGTCAAAAAGGCCGTCGGCGAGAAGATGTTCCGTTTGATGAAGGAGTCCGGCTTCGATGCCTGCGATTTTGACCTCGCCTCGGCATACGGAAAGACCGACGACGTCCTTCGCGCCTACTGTCAGAAGATCCGCGCCCTCGCCGACGAGGCAGGTGTCGAGATCGGCCAGACGCACGCAGGCTTCAAGTACCCCCGCGAGGCCGCTGACGATTGGAAGCGCACCGTCGATCAAGCGATCGATGCCATCAAGGCTACGGGCTATCTCGGTGTCAAATACTGCGTTGTCCATCCCGTCCGTTTCCCCGGTCGCGTCAACAACAAGTTCGTCGAGGAAAACTATAGAAAGGCCGTAGAGTTTTACACGAAGCTCATTCCCTATCTGGAGGAGTACGACGTGATCTGCTGCCTTGAAAATATGTGGGATCGCGATCCCTATTTCAACCGCATCTGTGCGACGGTTCTCTCGCGTGCAACGGAAATGGCACGCATGTGCGATGATCTGAACGCCATCGCGCCCGGTCGCTTTGCCATCTGCGTCGATACGGGACACGGCGAGCTGACGCAGGATCCCGCACCCGAGATGCTCCGCATCTGCGGCAACCGCGTCAAGGTCTTGCACTGCCACGACACCGACGGCATCTCCGACCTGCACACCATTCCCTATTCGGTGCACGGCCGCCCCGCCGGAACCGATCCCGTCCGTACCGATTGGGCCGACGTGATGCACGCTCTCAAGGAGATCGGCTATACGGGTACGCTCAACTTTGAGGTCTCCGTTCCCGATCCCGCGCCCATCGTTCCCGCAGGCATGCGATATCTCGCCGCCATCGGCAATTATTTCGTCAGCCTGTATGAGAACTACGATCCCAACGCACCTAAGGAGGAAGAAGCATGAAACTTTCCTGCACACTCGGTGGCTACGGCGACCTAAAATATCAAATCGGCTTTACCAAGGCCTGCGGCTTTGATGCCTGCGATTTCCCGATGGGCGGCGTGTTCGGCAAGAACGGTAGCCTCGGTGATATCGACAACGTAACCGATCAGATGATCTACGATTTCTTCATGCCGATGCGCGAGGAGGCCGATCGCGTCGGTCTCGAGTTCGGACAGACTCACTCGGTTGGCGGCGGCCGTCTCAAGGACGAGGAATGGGACGACATGGTCAAGCGCGAGATCGCCGTCATCAAGGCGACGAAGATCCTCGGTGCAAAGTACACGGCCATGCACCCCATCATGTACCGTGAGCGTATCTATGACAAATACGTAGAGGAAAACTTTGAAAAGGCCGCACAGTTCTTTGAGCGTCTGACCCCCGCCCTCGAGGAAAACGACGTATACGGCTGTCTTGAAAATATGTTCGCGTACGACCGCGTCTACAAGTTCTACTGCCCCACCATCTTCTCGACGGCAGAGGAAATCGTTCAAATGTGCGACCGCCTCGGCGACCGCTTCCAGATCTGTCTTGACATCGGTCACTCGGTGCTTGGCGGCGAGGATCCCGTACACATGGCACATGTCTGCGGCAAGCGTGTCAAGATCCTGCACACGCACGACAACGACGGACTTGGTGACCTGCACACGTTCCCCTTCTCGCGTCACCGTGCGCACACGGGCAACCCCATGCGCATCGATTGGACGCTCGTCATGCGCGCCCTGAACGACATCGGCTACGAGGGCAACCTCAACTTTGAGTCGGGCGCACCCGGCCCGCGCGAGATCAATCAGGCGGGATACGAGTACCTTGCCGCGATTGGCAGATATCTGGTTTCCTTGAAGGAAAACGATTTGGGTTAATAGCCAAAAAAATTAGCCGCAGAGGCCATTGTTGCCTCTGCGGCGTTTCTGTTTGCTTTTTATGTTACTTTCTGTCCATGTCGGCAGAAAGTAACCAAAGAACGCCACAAGGAGTGGGAAGGGCTTGAATCTCCTCGCAAGCTCGTAGATTCTGCGCATCCTTCCCCCTCCTTGACCTCCCCCATCCTAAAGGTAAGCGTTGTGTCTTATTGCTTGGTAGGGGCGGCGCCTCGACGCCCCGAAAAAGCCAAACGCCCACAACACAGCCATGATGTAGGGAGAAAGCAAAGGATAAAAAACAACCCACCAGCCGATGGAACCCGCGTTCCATCGGCGTTTCTTTTCCAAGAAGAAAAGACCCCCGACGGCTCTTAAAAAGCCGTCGGGAGCGCAGCGGGGTTAAGGGGTGGAACCCCTTATTCGCTTTGTTGCAAGCGTTTTTTTGCCGAATAGCAAAAAATGCGGGAAATAGACACACAAAGATTCTTTTTATACCGGTTCAATATCAATATGCACACGCAAAGACTTCTCGCCCGTCACCACAAACACACGATAGTGTCCGTTACGGTTGCATGCAATCTTGCCCGTGTCTACGATCGTTCCGTTCGTCAGATAACGGCAACGGTATCCCTCGTAGTCAACAAATACCGAGCGATCCTTAATCGTCAGCTTCGTTTCGGTCTCGCCGTCAAAGCAAAAGGCAGGAATCATAAAGCCGTACGGCTTCTTGCTCTGCAAAACGATATCCACACCCGCATCGTCTACAATGTAGTCGGCCGTCACCAGAACACCCGACGTCGTATCGTTGCGCATGCGACAATCCATGCGGATCATCGCCAGTCCCTTTTCCGTTCTCGTCGAAACGATCTCGTATTCGGTGTCGATCGGTGCCTGCCACTCTCCGTCTACGTTTCGGCAAAGGCAGAGCGCCGCGGCAATCGCGTCCTCACGGTCGACCGTGTAATGCGCCTCTGCGGCCACAGGACACGGCAAGGACAGACAGATCGCCGAGGGAGCTCCCTTGCGGTGCACGCGGCCAAGGCCGCCCATCTCGTAATCGGGATCGGGATTCGTATCAAACTCAACGGCGTAATTCTTGGTCTTGGCATAAATTTTATGGAAATGATGTGAGGTGCGGCCGAGACAGGTCTCGGTATTCGCCTCACCTGCGGGAATCGTATCGTCGCAGATCAGGTAGGCGGTGTAAAGGAAGGACGCCGCCGTAATCATATATTTGTCAAAATATCCGTAGCCCTCACAGCCGTAATTCGTATCAAGCGGGAAACGGTTTTTCACGTGATGGATCGGCTCTTTATCCAACCACAGACGAACGGCCTCGATGGCAAGCTTGGCGCCCGTCTTGAATTTTTTAGCCATCTCCATGTCGCCCGCTTTGGCGTAACGGTTGGCTTCATATTCAAAGATCGTTGCCATCCACGCCTCGTTGTGCGCAAACTGGTTGCTCCGTCCGCCGTAGGGAAGCTCACCCGTTACCGACTGCATCTCGAGCATCATGAGGGCAGCCTTTTTCAGCTTGGCATCCACAGCCTCGTAGTGCGGACCGCGGTATCCGAAATGAAACAGCACCGAAAACAGACCGCGCGAAACCATATCGTAAACCATCGGCTGGTGTACCTCCGAGCCCTTGCGGTCGCAGTACATGCCGTTCTCGTCGAGGAATTGCATCTGCTGCTCGACACAGAGATCAATATATGCTTGGTTATCGGCAAGTCCTGCGTATTGGCGCAGATATTCACTCACCGCACCGAACAGAATCCAGTTGCGATTGCGTGCCTTGGCGTCGTCGATCACCTGATTATAGCAATCCTCGGGCGTCACCCTTGCAAGAGACGCACGCCACGCATCCGTCTTTTCACGATCCACAAGCTCTGCTTGCTCAACCGTCAAAAGACAGCAAACGAGCTCACGAACCGAAAATTCGTTGGCCGCCTTCGTTCCCCTTGCGATCTCGTCACAGCAAAGATCCATCATTTCCACGAAGAGGAGGAGCAGATCCACACGAATACCATTGGTAATCAGCACACCGAGATTGGCGATCAGACGGGGGAAGCCGTGCTCGGAAAGCCCCTCGGTCTTGACGCGATCAACGTAATCCCTGATATGCTCGTCGGAATAGGCCGTCAGTGCCCGTGACATCAATTCAATATAATCCTTTTTCATCCTCGTTCTCCTTACGAAAAGCGTTGCTTATATTTTACACCGCAATCAGAAAAAAGTCAAGCATTAAGCCATCGTTTCGAGCATTTTTTCGCTTACCTCATAGCGGCAGGGCTCACCCGCGAGATAACGGCGGAATTCCTCCTCCATGTAGGCCGCCATACGCTCGACCTCGTTGCCCGAGCTACCCGCGATATGCGAGGTCAGAATGCAGTTCGGGAGCGTATAAAAGCCGTGTCCCTCGGCGGGAGGCTCGGGATAGGTCACGTCAAGAAGTGCGAACAGATCGGGGCGCTCCGAGAGAGCACGGACGAGATCGTCCTCGACCACCTGTGCGCCGCGACCCGTATTGAGGAAGGTCGCATAGGGACGCATGGAGGCGAAGTGTCGATATTGCAGCATGCCCTGCGTGGCCTCGTTGTTGGCCAGATGGTTGGATACGACAAAGCTCTCGGCAAAGAGCGTCTCGAGCGAGCAGCGCGTCACGCCGAGGCGGTCAGCCTTTTCCTGCGAGAGAAACGGATCAAAAACGAGAACCTCCAGCTCATACGCTTTCAGCATCTCGGCCACGAGCGTACCGATCATGCCACAGCCAATCAGTCCCACCTTCTCGCGGTAGTTGCCCGAATAATGCTTGGCCTGGGCACGCGCATCGTCGCGCGTCCCTGCTTTGGCCAAGGGAGCGTTACCGAAAAAGCCCTTGTTGGCAAGAATGATCTGGGCGACGGTGTACTCGGCAACAGGTACGGCGTTCGCCGCCCACGCGCTGAACACCTTGACGCCGCACGCAAGAAAGGGACGCGCAAAGCTCTGCACGCTTCCAGCGCCGTAAAAAACGCACTCCAGACAGGGGAAGCACGCGCGGATCTCCTCCTCGGTCATCACGGGCATGCCCCACGTCGAGAAAATAATCTCCACGTCGGCAAATTTCTCGGGCGCGGCGATCACGTCGTCGTAGCTGTAAACCGTCTCGTCAAAATCTGATTCGGCGTGAAGCTTTTCACAAATATTCTTCGCCCAAACCGCGTGAATGCGCTCGGGACGGTTGCCCAAAAAGATGGCTTTTTTCATGCGTTACCTCCCATTTTTGCCTTCTGTCTGGCGAGTAGCGTTTCAAACCAAAGCTCGGGGTCGGGCATCGGAGAAACGGGTACGAGCTCGGAATGTGCCCCGCGCGTCACGGTTCTCGTCTCACGGCGAACACCGCCCTGACGGTCGGGCTGACGGTCGACAAAGGCCGCACCGTGTGTGCCGATCGCCTCACCCGAGGCGATCATGGCCGACAGCGTAGCTCGCTGGGTCAGCGCCATGTCGTACAGGCGGAACAGGTCGGCGATCTCGGTGTCGTCCTCGATCTGTGCCGTTTCAAAGAAGGTCTCGCAAAGCACCGAAACGCGCGCAAAAAGCGCCTTCATGGCGTCAAGATTGCGGTCAAAATCGGCCACGTTACTCATCTCACCCTGGAAAAGGGCGCGAAGCTCGGCCAGATTGGACGGGCCGTAAAGAAGCGGCGGCATCTCAAAGGCGGGGGTTCCCGTCTCGACACGCGGCTTCGACGCGATATGCTCGGCCGCGCGCAGGCTTCCGACCTGCGTCGAGTTGAGGGCACTGCCGCCCGGGCGGTAGACGCCGAACGTGCCTGCCGCCTCTCCCGCGACGTAAAGTCCCTCGACCTCGCTCTGCCAATGGGCGTCGACCGTGACGCCGCCGTTGCAGTGCTGAGCACAGACAGCGATCTCTAGAAGCTCAGTATACAAATCAATGCCGTGCACGGCGTACAGCTCGATCGCCCCGATGTTCATTTTGCCGAGACGCTCGATCGGCGTACCAAACAGCGCACCCGATCGCTCGAGATAGGTGTACGACTCCTCGGAAAGAACGGAAAAGCCGTTTTCCAAGCCCTTCGGATTGTGAAGGAAATCCATATACACATGGTTTCCCTTCTTGATCTCGTCGGCTACGAGAAGGTCGACGCGGGACGAGCCCTCGGTCTTGCGCGTGTCAAAGGGCCACTGATAGCCCTTGAGGAAGATCATATCGAGCGATTCGTCACCGAGCGCGTCGTACAAGAATTCTCTTTCGTTTCCATTGGCGTCGACCGCGATATAGCGCGGTAGCACCTGCTGATACGTGCCCGACAAATTCCAACGGAACTTGGTGCTCGCAATGCCGTACTGCCACTCCTCCATGTTGGAGAGCGACGCGCCCGCACCGATGGCAAGTCCCGTTGCGCCATGCTGGCTCTCGGGATAGACCGTGTTGCGGTAGATGCCCGCAGGGCCGCCCGTGCAGAGAATCACGTTTTCGCACGCGATCACAAAGACCTCGCCCGTCACGCGCGAGGCGCAAGCCACGCCCGTCACACGTCCGTCCTCGGTCAGGATACGGATCACGGCACACATATCAAGGATCTCAATGCCCTTCGCAAGCACCGAGCGCTCAAGCGCCTCGGTCATGTATTTCGAGGTTAAGGGGCCGCACGAGGTCGCGCGCGTGCGCGGATCGTGGTCGGTCTTATAGCCTGCGTATTCGCCGAATTCGTTGGTCGGGAACGGCACGCCGAGCTCGACCAGGCGCATGAAGCTACGCGCCGAGTACGCCGCCTCGCAGAGCGCGTGCTCACCCATGACACCGCCGCCCGCGTAAAGCGTATCGGCCATCTCGCGCACGCTGTCGCCGTCCGCGCCACACAGAGAAAGCTTATAGTAGGTCTGCTTGTCGCTGCCTGTATTGCGCGACGTTCCCATAAAGCG
>CAYULZ010000028.1:0-14463 GCA_964445865.1 uncultured Lachnospiraceae bacterium
ATCACCGCCTTGTAGCCGAGCCCGTGCACGGTCTGGATCTCAAAATCGGAGCAGGCCGCGAGCTTGGCGCGGAGCTTGGTCATATAGACATCCACCGTACGAGTACTCGTTTGCGTATCGACATCCCAAAATTCATCCATCAGCTGGGTACGCGTAAAGGTCTTTTTCGGATAGGATAAAAGCTTATAAAGCAGATCAAATTCGCGGGCTGTGAGCGCGATCTCCTCGCCCTCAAGGGTCGCGGTTCGCTCGTCGGCATCCATCACGAAGGCGCCGATCTCGAGACGGCGGCTCGAGGCGATCTTGGAGCGGCGCAGAAGGGCGCCGATGCGCAAAAACAGCTCGTCGAGGTCAACGGGCTTTACCATATAGTCGTCGATACCGATGCGAAAGCCTCTTTGCTTGGACGCGAAATCGTCGCGAGCCGTGACAAACAGGATTGGAATATCGTTGTTAAGGGCGCGCACGCTCTTGGCAAATTCGAAGCCGTCGATATGGGGCATCATGATATCCGACACGATAAGATCGAAGGTTATTTTATACATTTCGTCGTAAGCTTCCTCTGCACCGAGGCAACCGGTAGCCTCATAGCCGCTGTGATTGAGAAAGGAGCAAACGCTGCGGTTCAGATCACGATCATCTTCAACCACTAAAATTTTGAACATATGCCACCTCCGAGACAAAATTTTACTTTTACTCTTTGATTATAGCATACAAATGTTAAAGTTTTGTTTACGCGGAGGAGAAAATAAAACTTTTTTAGATTTTGGCGTAACGATTTTCGCATTCTTGCTATTCGGCAAGAACGCTCACAAGAAGCGAATAAGGGGCTACGCCCCTTACCCCCCCTTTATCCCGACGGACTTTTATGTCCGTCGGGGGACTTTTGTTTATACAAATGAAACGCCGAAGGAACATGGGTTTCTTCGGCTAGTGGTTTTTAGCGCACATCCATGGTCGTTGTAGGCGCTTGTTTTAAAATTAACTTCCTCATGATCTAGCAACGAAATGCTTCGCATGAAGCATAGTCAAACAGATGGGGGAGGTCAAGGAGGGGGGAAGGTGCGAAGAATCTATGCGCTCGCGCGTAGATTCAAGCCCTTCCCTCTCCTTGTGGCGTTCTCCCCGTTCCTTTCTGTCGCTATTGACAGAAAGGAACGGCTCTCTTACACCAAGCTCGTTTTTTTGAGCACGATACGGCTGATCGCACCAAGACCGAAGGCGAACATGGCACCGCCTGCGAGGCAGAGCCCCACGTTGAGCACGGTCGAGCCAAGCGGTGTGACCATGCCCACCATCATAAACAGAAGCATGCCTCCGCCGAGCGAGCCGCAGATCGAAAGCCATGCCTTCTGCTTGGCTGCTACACTGATCAGTACAAAGATCGGCACAAACACGAGCATCAAAAGAATCTTCGCAAGCATGCACATGACGATATTGCCGACCGTCAGCGTACCAAGCGCAAACGACAGCCCTGAGATCGCACCGCCGAGCATCGCGCCGATGAAGTACGCGATCAGCATCAACGCGCCGCAAACAAAGCCTGCAAGCGTTTTGGAAACGACATACTCGCCCTTCTTGGCTCGAATCGTAAAGAGATTCTTTGCATATCCGCTTCGAAAATCCTCCGAAATGAACAGACAGACGAAAACCGCCACGCCCATGAACGCCATGTTAATATTACACATCGCCATCACGTCCATCTGACCGCCCATCGCCGCCATCGAGGCCGCATCGCCCGTGGGGGCGGGCTCATCCGAGGGAAGCGTGCCGATGGATTCCCACACGCTCTCGGGACCTTCCATCACCGTCTCCTCGCCCGTTTGCGGATTGACCGAGACGCTTCCGTCCATCATGGTCAGCATCACGGTCATCACGATCGGAACCAGAAGTGCACAAGCAATCAGAATGTAAAAAACTCGGGATTTCACCATTCTTTTAAAATCAACCTTCAGCATGCTTCTCATGCGCTTACCCAAGCGAACGGATTCAAATTTTACCGTATTTTCCATTATCTTTTCCCTCCGTTCATCAAGTCGATATAGTATTCCTCAAGTCCGATCTTGTCGGTCTTGATCTCGGTTACACAGATCCCGTTTTCGTAAAGATAGCTCACGGTCTCCTCGGGAGACGTCATATCGTACACGCGGATATATTCGGCCTCGTCCTCCTCTACGCGGGCGTACTTACAGCCGAGAAGCATTTTCGTGCGGTTCATCTCCGCTGAACGAAGGGCCACGTAGGTTCGACAGCTGGCATCAAGCTCCTCGGCCGTCATCTCCACGATCATTTTTCCGTGGCGAATGATACCATAGTGCGTCGCCACCTTCTGCAGCTCACCGAGCAGGTGCGAGGAAACGATGATTGAGCGCGTGCCGTCCTTCACGATATCCAGGAACACCTCACGCATGATGCGCATGCCGTCGGCATCGAGGCCGTTGAGCGGCTCGTCAAGCACAAGCAGTGTGGGGTTGCCGAGAAGCGCCATCGCGATACCGACTCTCTGCTTCATACCCAAAGAGCAGTTTTTGTACTTGTTGCCTGCCGCACCCTCCATACGAACGGTCTTGAGCACCCGAATGACCTCCTGCTCTGCGTTCGGAATAGAGAGGTTCGCCGCCTGGAGCATCATGTTGTCAAAGACGGTCAGTCCCGGGAAGCAGCCGGGGGCTTCGATGAGCACACCGAGCTTGGCTCTCACCGCCTCATCGGTGTAGTCCTTACCGTAAAGTTTGATCGAGCCGCCACTGGTGGGAATCAGGCCGCAGATCATTTTCTCGGTCGTCGATTTACCGGAGCCGTTCTCACCGATGAAGCCGTAGATTGCGCCCATCGGGACGGTCATCTCCAGACCGCAGACGGCCTGCTTGGGGCCGAAATTTTTGGATAGATTTTTAATTTCAACTGCGTTCATCACTTCGACCTCCTTATTAATATACGTCACTCTTGGAGAGAATACGGCTACCGAGCAGATTGTAGAACACTGCCCATATCACGGAAACGACGAGGCAAACGATCAGTGCTCCGATATTGCTGGCAAGACATGCGTTGACCGATGCGCCGTACAGAAAAATATTGAGAAAAAATGTGGGAATGGAAAGATTCTCCACAATGGCCGCCACGCCGATGATCAGAATACCTGTACCGAAAAAGAAGGACGAGGCGATCGAAATGCCGAAATATCTTCTGAAAATGACGTTGAGGAAGGTATACAGGCTTGCCCAGCCAAGACTCATGATCATCTTGCCGAGAATAGCAATGATCAGCGAGCCGACGTTGACGTCGGTCTCGTAACCCACAAGCAGACCGCCAACCGTGCCACCGATGAGGTAGGTCACGCACATGCAAGCCATCGCAAACGCGCACACAAGGCTTTTGGAAATCATGTAGTCCTGCTTTTTGGCGTGTGTGGTAAAGAGCTGCTTGACATAGCCAGACTTGTAATCGTGGCCGATGAAGATGGACACCATGATGCCTCCGAAGATGAATACCATATTCATGTTCGCGTAATCGGCAATGCTATTGATCACGTAGAGCGACTCCGACGCCGCAATGATCTGCCAGACGTTGGAATACAGCTGGATCGCGTTACCGTTCGGGTCGGACATGGTCGTCATGGCCGAAACCATCGCGGGAATGATGGCCGCAATGGCAAGAAAGATGTAAAAGAGGGGGGTGTGGAACAGACGATAAAAGTCGACGCCAAGCATGCCCTTGATACGTTTACCAAAGCTCGGCGATTCAAATGTAATTTCCCGTGTCATCGGATTACTCCTCCTTTTTTGACATCAGCTCGATGTAGTATTCCTCGAGACCGATCTTGTTTTTCTTGAGTTCGCTGACCACGTGCCCGTTCTTCATCAGCAGATCGACGATCACGGCCGTCTCTCCCACGTCGTAAACGCGCAGATAGCCGTCCTCCTCGCGAACGGTATTGAAGTGTGCCTTCAGCACAGCCTTCGCACCCGCCATATCCTTCGTCTTGAGCGATACGAAGACCTGTGCGCGGCTATCCATTTCCTCGGCGGAAAGCTCCATAATCATGCGTCCTTGGCGAATGATACCATAGTGCGTCGCGATCTTCTCGAGCTCACCGAGAATGTGCGAGGAAATGAGAACGGTACAGCCGTATTTCTGCGTGATATCCACGAGGATCTCACGCATGATCCGCATACCGTCGGTGTCCAGACCGTTGATCGGCTCGTCGAGAATAAGCAAGGCAGGGTCGCCGAGCAGAGCCATGGCAATGCCGATGCGTTGCTTCATACCGAGCGAGCAGGACTTAAATTTGAGATGCGCGTTGTCCTCCATACGCACGATCTCCAACACGCGGCGGATCTCGTCGTCGGGATTTTCAAGGCCGAGATTGATGGTCTGCATGCGCAGGTTCTGATAGACGCTCGAGCCTGGAAAGCAGCCCGCATTTTCAATGAGTGCGCCGACTCTCACACGAACACCGGGATCGGTATAGTCTCTGTCGAAGAGACGAATCTCCCCTCCGTCGGCCACGAGGTGGCCGCAGATGAGCTTCATGGTGGTCGATTTACCCGAGCCGTTTTCGCCAATGAATCCGTAAATAGAGCCGACGGGAACGTTCATATTGAGGTGATCGACCGCATACATGCCCCGAAAGCTCTTGGAAAGATTTCTGATTTCAATCGCGTTCATTTTCTACTCCTTTGCTTTTATAAAAAGCAACATGAGCGAGCCGCCGTTGCGCCTCGCTTATGCTGCTATTACCTTTATTTTTTTGCCGCCTCGTAACGTGCATTGGCCTCTTCGATTCTGGCCTCTGCCTCGGCAATTCTTGCGTCGCGTGCCTCTTGATCCTTGGCGGCGCGCTCGGCGGGACTCATGTTCGCATCATCCCAGCTCTGCTTGGCGTCAGCCTTGGCCTTGGCGAAGGTGTTGTGCCCTCTGTTCTCCTCAAAGCTGGCGCGGCTTTCGGCCTTGACTGCCTCAAACTCGGCCTTGTCGACCTCGTGCTGAGCCTTGGCGCTTGCCTTCATGCTCTTGATGCCCTTGACGATGCCGACACCGATGGCGGTCACGCCGGCGACGATCGCGCCGATCAGCAGGGGCTTCTTGTTGGCTTCTACGCTCTTCTTGATCTTTTTGACGTTCTTTTTCATGATGTTTTCTCCTCTTTTATCATTTCGTTTTTGTTTACTGATTCATGATCTTGTCGCTCAAGCGCAAGATCTCCGTTGCGTGCTTCTTCTTGCGCGACTTCAGAATGCCCTTATAGATCGGGTAGTTGATCAGCGCCATCAGCATGCCGACCACACCGATCACGATACCGGGGATCATCGGGTCACGGCCGAGATCGATCATCGTAGCAACGTCCGTCATGATCAGGCTCATGCCTGCGCCCATGATAACGGCGGAAATGCTTCCAAAAATATAGGCAAACACGTTGGCGGGACGCTTGACCTTAGCGTCGAGCTCGCGAAGGGCATCCAGGTCCGTCGCCTCTTTCTCTGTGTAGTGTGCGCGGATCTTCTCCGCCGTCTTCTGTTCGTTCTGATTCATAACAGCTAACCTCTCTTTTCTGATGATTGACACGGATATTGTACCGCGCCGATGTTTGCGATTGTTTTGTGAAATGTTTACGTTTTGTTAATTCGGTTTTTTCTCAGACAATCTCTTTTTGGCTTCCTCTACCGTCTCGCCCTCTTTGGCGAAAAGGACCTCAACACACTTGTCGGATACCTTGTTAAAGCCCTCGACCACACCGTCCTCGATCTTTTTGTAGCCCTCTACTACCTTTTCGGCAATCTTTTCGTTGGTTTCTTTCATCTTCGACATATTGATTTCTCCTTTTTATGATTGGTGATAGATCTGATGTTTTGTGGGGGAGTCCTTAGGACTTCATGATCTCCTCGGACAGACGCAAAATCTCGGGGGCGAGCGCGTCCCGCTCCTTCTTAGCCAGATGACGGAACACGGGATACGCAGGGGCCATGATCACAGCACCCGTCGCACAGAAAAGCAGCGTCAGCCAATCGGCACCCGCAAGCACGTCCAGGCCGAAGCACATGCCGATGCCAAAGACGAGCGCACCGAGGACACCGAGCGTCAGCCCCGCAAGCTTACCTGCGCGCTGAACTCTTCCATCCAGTCGCTTCAGAGTTTCCAGCTTGCTCTCCTCTCTGGGCAGATACTTTTGGCGAATGCGCTCGATTTCCCGATTTTGCATCGCCGAATATTGATAGGTGAATACTTCCTTGTTTTCCATACGTTTCTGCTTTCTTAATTCCCTTTATTTGTGACTATATTTTACACCCTTGATTTTCTTGTTTTGTTGTTGAAATGTTTGTGAAATGTTAAAAAAATTAATTTTGACAATTTACAGCATCGGCGTAAAGATTCTGACCACTGCACGCAAAAAGCGTGTAGGCCAATGGGTACTCAGCATATCGGGCGTAATTTCGATTGATTTTTTCAAGGTATCCTCGATATCGCCCTTTAAAGCTTGTATGGCATCACACCGATACATCCACACGCCGTTCTCAAAGTGATGCACGAGGCTTCGGTAATCGAGATTGATCGTTCCGATCATGGCATATTCCCCATCCGCGAGGTAACTTTTGGCGTGAATAAAACCGGGCTCGTATTCGTATACCTTGACACCCGCCCTCATCAAACGGGGATAAAAGCTTCTGGTCATTTCAAAAACCAGCTTTTTATCGGGAACGTGCGGCACAATGATCCGTACGTCCACACCGCGCAATGCGGCGTTTTCTATGCAACCGCAGAGCTCATTATCAATAATGAGGTAGGGTGTGGTCATATACATATACCGTGTTGCGCTGTTCAGCATGTTCTGAATGACACTCTTGCCGACACGGCGGGAAAAGAGAGGATTCGGACCGTCGCCAAAGGGGATCACATATCCGTTTTCCTTGATTTCTGTCTGTATCGGATAAAGCTCGTGCGTCTGCTTTGGCAAGGTCTTGACGTTGATGCCGTAGTCCATCATAAATAACCTTGTCAGCTCCCAAACTGCTTCGCCCTCCAAACGAATCGCCGTATCCTTCCAATGCCCAAAACGGACAATTTCATTTATGTATTCATCGGCAATGTTCACACCGCCCGTATATCCGATCCTGCCGTCAATGACCAGAATTTTGCGATGACTTCGGTTATTGAACTCGCTGTCGGCGTTGCCGCGCAGACGGGAAAACGGCGTGGCCTCTATGCCAAAGGAACCAAGCGTCCTCGCGTAATCCCCGGGGAGCGTGCTCATGCATCCGATATCATCATAGACGACACGCACCGCTACTCCCTCGGAAACTTTCCTTTTCAAAATTTCCAGAATGGCGTTCCAGAACTTCCCTTCTTCGATAATAAAATATTCCATGAAAATGAAATGCTCGGCGCTCTCGAGATCAGGCAGCATTCGTGCGAACATATCCTCGCCAAGTGGGAAATAAGTCTGCTTGGTGTTGGTAAATACATGCGATTCGGAGATCTCGCAGAGCATTTTCGCCTGCGAGGCCGCCATTGGATTTTCTGCCGATAGGAGCTTGAACGCTTCTTCATCGTTCTTCTTATAATTATGTTGTTTGAGCTCGTCCAAACGGCGGATAAATTTTTTTTGCAGCTTACGGGAATAGAAAAGGAAATACAGCATAAAGCCCGCGATAGGCAGAATCAACACGAACAACAGCCACGGCACCTTATAATCGGGATTATCGTCCGAGGAGATGATCTTGATCACGCAAACGATCTCGGTAATCCAAGCCGCGATATAAAAATACGGCACGAAATAGCAAAGCCCCGCTACGATCCCGATGACGGCCAGAACCTCAAAAGCCGTAATTATTACGGCAAGAATATAGCGAAAAGGAATATACGAATACTCTTTTTCGATGATCTTATTCCCCGCATGATATTGATACTTCTTTTTCATCATCAACCTCCGCGCAAAACGCTCCGATTTTACCGATTGATTTTATCATGCGCTTGTTTTTGATTGTTTTGTAAAATGTTTGTATTTTGTTAATCTGCTCAAAAAAGGCAGTATCCCGATTTCGGGATACTGCCTTTTTGTATTGTTTGCGTCAAAGCACCTCAAAGTCAAATACGCGGAACTCCTCGGCACCATGCGTGGAGAGCGGCACGAAGCGAAGGGCAACCACGTCCCAATCAACCGTGTGAAGCACGAAGCGCTGATGGCTGTTTTTGATGTCAAGCGTGACGGTCTCACCGTTCTCGCAAACGCCCTCAAGACGGTACGAGGCGATCAGGGTCTCGGGAAGCTTGCATCTCGGCTCGATCAAGGGATACGAGCAAGGCATATTCTGATAGTTGCGATTGAGGTTACTGTCAAAGACGAGTCGTACCTTCTCTACGTGCGTCGGGCGATCAAAGCGATATGAGAGCACGTCGCCCGTCTTGCCGATCCAGAGGTTCTCTTCTCCACGGTCGATGCCGTTGCGCACGACCTCGCTGCTACACCAAGCGTTCTTCGTCAAGGCGGATTGCTCGCGCGTATGCCACGGCAGATAGCAATCGTCGGCCATCAAGGCCTGCTGAAGGGCGGGAATGTCCACATCCTCGACACTTACGCCGCTCTTAACGGCCATGGCTACAGCCGTTCCCAATGCCTGCCCGAGAATGGCGCAGGTCGCCATGACGCGCGACGAGGAAAGGGCTGCGTGCGTCACGCTGATGTTACGCCCTGCAAAAACGAGATTTTCGATATTCTTCGAAATCATCGCACGCAGAGGCAGCCCCCACGGTTGGGGCGCGGGATGATAGATCGTCGGGTGTCCCGCACGATAATAGAAGCCCTCGGGGAAATGATCGTCCATGCTCCAGCCTGCGTAGGCGACAAGATCATCAAAGCGGCCTTCGGCCTCGACATCGTTTTGCGTCACGATATATTTTCCGACATAGCGGCGACTCTCACGCTTACCGGGCAAAAAGCCGATCCATTCGAGCTCCCAGTTGTCCACGCCGTGATCGCCGCGGTTCTTCATATGGTCCCACACGCCGTAGCAGATCTTGAGCAGCTCGTCGCGACAACGGTCGGTATCGTGAATGCAATCCCACTCGCCACCGAGCTCGATCCACCAGAAATTGTTGCGTGTCAGGCGATCTGCGCCGTGATCCTTGTAGGGCAGATCGTCGTCGGTCTCGTAGACGTTCGCCCAATCGGGGGGCGTAAAGGTGCACTTGTGATCGGTCTCGCGGATCTGGATCAGACAGCTCATGCCCATCGTTTTTTGGTCGGCCACATCGGGCGGAATCCGCTCGCCAAAATCGGCCTTGGCCTCGCGACCGTACATAAATTCCGCACCCGAGAGGGGCGCCAAGATCGAGTCACCCGAGCAGTCGGCGAAATATTTGGCAAAAACCACGTGAAAGGTCTCGGCGTTCGACTGCCAAGCCTTAATGCTTACGATACGGTCGCCGTCCATCGTCGCGTCGAGGCAGGAGGAATTGAGAAGCAGCGTCAGCTTCGGCTCCTTCATGGCCTTCTCGTATAGCACACTGTCCCAGATCGGATACTTCCAGCCCGTATTCTGATAGAAGTTCTCCAGCATGATCTCCTCAATAATGCCCGTCTCGCGGTTGTCCTGTCCCTTCGCGCCGCAAACCCACATACGGATCTCCTCGGAGGCGTTTCCGCCGAGCACAGGGCGATCCTGCACGAGTACGGTTTCGATACCGTGTCTGGCCGCCGCAATGGCCGTGCAAAGTCCCGCAAGGCCGCCGCCCACGACACACAGATCGGTACGGTATTCCAAAGTTCTCATCGTCGTTCTCCCTTATTTTGTATTTATTTTTTTCTCATGCCTGCAATTTTTTGCGCGTCCGGACTCACATAGGCCGTCCAATTCGTGTGATAGATCACAAAGCCGGGCTTCCCGCCTGCGCCCTTTTTGACGTGCTTCGCGAGCGTGTAATCGACCGCAATGTTATCGCCCTCGGCCTTGGAATAGAGTGCGGCGATCTCGGCGGCCGTGGTAAAGTCGAGGTCGGTCGGCTCACGCCCCTCGGTTACAAGCAACACGTGCGAGCCGGGCACCTGCCGCGCGTGGAACCAATAGTCCTGCTTCTGCGCGAGCTTGTGGGTAATATACTCGTTTTGCACGTTGTTCTTGCCGCAAAGCACGCGCATGCCGTCGGGCGTTTCAAACTGCATCACGATGGGTTTGTGCTGCTTATGAAGCGTATAGGTCTTCATGCGCGAGGCGTAGCCCGCATGATAGAGCTCGTCGCGGATCTCCGAGAGATCGGTCGGGGTTTCGGCGCGCGTGAGTGCCTCAAATACGGTATAAATATACTGCAGCTCGGCCTCGCCAAGCTCGATCTGACGCGTCAGCTCCACCTTGGCCGTCTTGGTCTTGTTGTATTTCTTATAGTAGCGCTGTGCATTGGCGGCGGGTGAGAGGCGCGGATCGAGCGCAACCGTCACCGTCGCGAAATTTCCATTCTCGTCCATGGTTTCATAGTCGTCGAAGGTCGCCGTCGTGTCTCCGCGCGAGAGACGGTAGATATTAGCCGTAATCAGATCGCCACACTTTTTGTATTCCCCGCCCCGCTCGCACTCGGCAAGCTCGCCGCGCTGAAGCTCAAGCTTCTTGCGAATACGAGACTCGGCGTTGGTCAGCAGGCGCAGAATATCGGCCGCGCGCTGATGCACGCGCTGGGCATTGTCGCGCGTTTCGAAATACGCGTCGAGCATCTGTCCCGCACTTGGAATCGGCCGACATTCCATCGATCCGTACTGTGTCAGCGGCAAAAAGGAATATTCAATTGCCGCGTCGCCGTCCAGAATCAGCGACGGCGCAAAATTTTCTTCGCGAATACGAGCGATCACAGCAGAAAAATGCTTCCAAACGTCGTCGACAAAGCAATAGCGCAGAGGGGTATCGGTGTGTCCCGTGGCAAGGTAGGTGACCTCTCGCGCCACGACGGGCGCTAGGCCGCAGAAGCGGTCCACGAGGAATTTGTCGCATCGCCGTTCGGGCGGCTCAGCCGCCCAGAGTGCGAGAAATTCCTGCTCGGTCACGTGGATTGGATTGGTCTTATCCTGCGACGGCGGAAGCGCATAAGTCATACCCGGCAGGAGCTGGCGCACGCTGTCGAGCGAAAAATCGGTCGTTCGCAGCGCGGTAATGATCTTTTTATTCTCATCTGCGAAGATCAAATTGCTGTATTTGCCCATCAGCTCGGCGATCAGATAACGACGGCAGGCAAAGCCCATTTCGTCGCGCGTATCAAAGCCGAGAAAGGCCACGCGGTCAAAGTCGGCCTGCGTGATCTCGGAGAGCTTCGCGCCCTGCAAATACTTGCGCAGGAGCATACAAAACATAGGTGGATTTTGCGGATTTTCCTTTTGCGACAAGGTAAATCCGATGCGCGGGTTGTTTGAGCCCGCGTTGATCAACAGACGCTTGCCACCCTCAAGACTCCGCATCTGCAGCACGATCTCGTCGCGCTCGGGCTGATAGACCTTTTCGATCCGCGCGCCCTCAGCCAAGGCACGGATCTCGGCAAGAGTACACGCCAGCATGCCTGCGTCAAATGCCATATACAAGCGTCTCCTTTCTCAAAAACTCAAGATTTTTCAGTCAAACATCACGCGCTCGACATCGGCGAGCGAATCGAATACGAAATCGGGCTTGTCGGCAGGAGCGGCCGCTTCCACGTCGGCTTCCTTCGTCTCGCCCGAAAGCACGAGCACGGCGGTCACGCCAAAGCGCTTGCCAAGCGCAATGTCGGTATACAGACGGTCGCCAAAAATGCACATGTCCTCGAAGGCCACACCCGTCGCCTCACCGATCATCTCGACCGTCTCGCGGTAGGGCTTGCCGAAATAGGTCGGCACCTTGCCCGTCGAGGCCGTCACGAAGGCTGCGATCGCTCCGCTGTCGGGAATGAATCCGTTCTCGGTCGGGCAGTTGAAATCGGGGTGCGTCGAAAGATATTCCGCACCGCCTCGTACGAAGCGGCAGGCGTTATCGAGCTTTTCATAGGTCAGCGAGGTATCAAAGCTCGTGATGACAATGTCAGCCTTCTCCTCGTCGCCGCGAAGCAGATTGACACCCTTCGCGCGATACTCCTCGACGAGCTCGTCGGTCGCCACAAGATAGACCGACTGTCCTGCGCGGTGACGCTTGAGAAACTCGTACGTCACGTCGCCCGAGGTCATGATCTCCCCGTCGCGCGGCTCAAAGCCGAGACGCGTCAGCTTTTCTTTATAAAACGCGGTCGTATGTGACGCGTTGTTGGTGTAAAACAGCACGCGCATGCCGTTTTCGCGAAGCTTTTTGATGTAGCGAATGGCAAAATCAAAGGGACGGCCTCCGAGATAGATCGTTCCGTCCATATCAAAAACAAACAATTTTTTTCGGTTCAAAAGCGAGGCATCGGGGTTCTGAAAATCCATTTTCGTTCTCCTTTGCATGTTTTCCATGCCTTTCTCTGTTTTATTTTATCAAAATCTTTGTTTTTTTGCAATAAAAAAGTTGCTTTTTTCTTGCATGCTTTCTAAGATAATTTCAAAATTATTATATCATATCCTTGATTTTTTTGCAAGGGCATGGTATAATTTAATACAAGAAAACTTACGGAGGTACATATGAGAACCGTAATTGGCATTGACGTGGGAGGAAGCACCACGAAAATCGTCGGCTTCCGCTCCCATCAAGATAGAAAGGATTTGATCGCCCCCATGTTTGTTCGCGCGGCCGATGCCGTGACCTCGATCTACGGCGCGTTCGGCAAGTTCACGTTGGAAAACGATATCGATCTCGATGGGATCGACCGCGTGCTCATGACGGGCGTCGGCGCATCCTTTATCAACAAGCCCCTCTACGGCCGCAATTGCGTCAAGGTCTCGGAATTCGAGAGCGTCGGACAGGGCGGACTGTATCTTTCGGGGCTCGACGAGGCAATCGTCGTCAGCATGGGAACAGGTACGGCACTGATGCACTCGGTGCGCAAGAACGACCGCATTGAGACCGAATACCTCGGTGGAACGGGCATTGGCGGCGGTACGCTGCTCGGCCTCTCACGCCGCATGATCGGCGTCGACACCATCGAGCATATCGAACAGCTCTGCGAGGGCGGTGACCTGAACAACATCGACCTGCGCATCCGCGATATTTCGGCCGACAAATCCTTCCAAATCAACGACGCGCTCACGGCCTCTAACTTCGGCAAGCTCTCCGACATGGCCGACAACCATGACATCGCACTCGGCATCGCCAACATGGTCGCCGAGACGATCGCCATGCTCGCGGTCTTTGCCGCACGCAATTTCGGCATCCGCGACATCGTCCTGACGGGTAACCTGACCACCCTCTCCCCCATCATTTCGGTATTCAAGAGCGTGGAGTCGACCTTCGGCATCAACTTTATCATTCCCGAGCACGCACAATTTGCCACCGTCATCGGGGCGGCACTCTGTGACGGCAATCTTTGATTTTTCTCAAAATCCGCAAAAATTATGGGCAGGTCATTGACAGACCTGCCCGCCCGTGTTATAATATATTGATATATTTTTAGAAAGGCTAGGCTTTTTTACTATGCAATGGACCTCACTTAACGATCTGCGTGAGAAATATCTGTCCTTTTTCGAATCGAAGGGACATCTCCGCCTTCCCTCCTATCCTTTGGTACCCATGGGGGATAAGTCTCTGTTGTTGATCAACTCGGGTATGGCACCCATGAAAAAATTCTTCACGGGTGAGGAAGTTCCTCCCCGCACCCGCGTTACCACTTGTCAGAAGTGCATCCGCACCCCCGACCTGGATCGCGTCGGTCACACGGCACGCCACGGCACATACTTTGAAATGCTCGGCAACTTTTCCTTTGGCGACTATTTCAAGAACGAGGCCATTCCGTGGGCGTGGGAATTTCTGACCGAAACGCTCGAAATCCCCGGCGAGCTTCTTTGGCCCTCGATCTATGAGGAGGACGAGGAAGCCTTCGAGATCTGGAATAAAAAGATCGGCGTGCCCGCCGAGCGCATTGTCCGTCTCGGCAAGGCCGACAACTTCTGGGAGCATGGAAGCGGCCCCTGCGGCCCCTGCTCCGAGATCTACTTTGACCGCGGCACCAAGTATGGCTGCGGCTCGCCCGACTGCAAGCCCGGCTGCGACTGCGACCGCTTTATGGAGATCTGGAACAACGTATTCTCTCAGTTCAACAACGACGGCAACGGCAACTACACCGAGCTGGCACAAAAGAATATTGACACGGGCATGGGACTCGAGCGTCTCGCCTGCGTCATGCAGGGCGTGGACAACCTCTTTGAGGTCGATACCGTCCGCAAAATTTTGAATACCGTCTGCTCAATCTCGGGCAAGACCTACGGAGAGAACGCCAAGGACGACATCTCGATCCGTGTGGTCACCGACCATATCCGAAGCGCTACCTTTATGATCTGCGATGGCGTCATTCCCTCGAACGAGGGACGCGGTTATGTTCTGCGCCGTATCC
>CAYULZ010000029.1:0-14374 GCA_964445865.1 uncultured Lachnospiraceae bacterium
AGAAGCTTCCCTACATTCACCGTCGCGTCGGCTTCAACTACCGTATGACCGAAATGCAGTCGATGATCGGTCTGTGCGAGCTTCGCCGCTTCGACAACTGGAACCTCAAGCGCCGCTTCGAGTACGCCGCTATGTACGACAAGGCGCTGACCGGTATGAAGGGCATCAAGGCTGTTGCTTACAACTCCGAGGAGCGCCGCAACGCATACTGGTGGTATCCGATTCTGATCGATACCGATGTGCTGGACATCAAGGCAAATGAGTTCATCAAGGAGCTGATCGGTCTCGGCATCCCCTGTAGCGGTATTCTGTGGCCCGAGAGCTATCTGGAGCAGGCTTACCAGGATGGTGTCGGCTTCGGTGAGGCACAGTTCCCCTTCAAGTCGAAGGAGTACACGAACCCCGAGACGGTGGACTACTCCAAGGTCGTTTGCCCCGTAGCAAGATCGCTGCGTGACCAGACCGTTTCGCTCTTCCTGCACCCCTCGTGGGAGCCTGAGCACATTGAGCGCGTCATTGAAGGCATCAAGACGGTCATTGCTAAGCACAGCAAGTAATAAAAAAATTTCGAGGGAGCTTTCAGCTCCCTCGTTTTTTTATAGTGCACAAATCAAATTTTCGATCGCCATGTAGCCTTGTGGCGAGAGCTTGAGGGCGAGGTCGGCGTCGGCACAGAGCGTCAGCGCGCGCGTCAGCCTTTCGTGCGACTTGCCCGCCGCACCGTTTGCGTAGAGACGCGCCTTGTATTCGTTCATCTTCAGGCTTCGCGCAATTTCGCCCTGCGGCATGCCCTGCGCTAAAAGCGTCTTGACCGACAAAAGGTCGCAGATCACGCGCGAGACCTCCGAGAGAATGATGATCGGATCGATCCGACGGAATTTCATCACCGAAAGCGCCTCAAGCGCATCGGCCGAACGGCCGTCAAGCACGGCATTGGCAAGAGCAAAAGCGTCGGCGTCGATCGCCCCGATGGCCACGTGCTTCACATCCTCGCGTGTGACGGTCGTGCGGCCGTTTTGGAGGACGTAATAGGCAAGCTTCTCGGTCTCAAAGGAGAGCGTATACATCGACTTGCCGCTGTATTCGATCAAAAAGCCGCATACGTCGGGCGAGGCCGAAACGCCTGCGGCCTCGAAATGCTTTCCGACCCACGAAGCAAGCCGCGCGCCTGAGATCGAGTCAAACACGACGGGCGTCAGATATTTTCCGAGCTTCTGCAAGATGGCCGACGGTCGCTTCGCCGTTCCCTCCTCCATCTCACCCGCGGGGATCGACACGATCAACACGTTGTAGTCGTAATCGGGGAGCGTTGCAAGCACCTCGCACAGATCATCGATCTCCGAGGCACGCATGGAGGACAAGGAGAGTCCCGTCACGCTGACGATCTTCTGCTCGCCCATCATGGGGGGCGGCATCAACGCGTCCATCAGTGCGGACGGCGTATAATCCAGTGCGTCGAGGCGCACGTCGTTAAAGAGAGCAAACGTGGGGTCGCCGCAGATCGCCTCGCGCGCCGCGCGCAGCGCATGGCCCTTGAGATAATCCTCGTCGCCGTAAAACAGATAGCCTCCCGACAAGCCCTTTTTCAGCTGCTTGCGAAAGACGTCTTCCTTGATGATCTCCACGGCGCACCTCCTCTCGAAAGCCTTGCGGCTCTTGTTTTCTATCCATATTATTATACCACCCGCGCGCCGCAAAGTCAACGATAAGTTTTTCGAGTAACCAAAAAGAAAGCCTCCCCGCGAGGGGAGGCTAAAGCATTATTCGTCGGCAGCACCAAGTGTTGCCGCCTTTTTCTTGCGCTTGCGGACGATCACAAGTGCCGTCGCGCCGCCGAGGGCCACCACGCCGAGCGCAATACCGGTGGGCAAGAGCCAGAGGGGAGCGGCCGTCTTGCGAAGGGTGACGGTTAAGGGGTTGAATGAAGATACGTCTATCTCCCTCACGATTCCACCACCATACGTATCCTCCTGAGTCTTAGGTTGCGCAGCCACCCAAGTCTTTACATACTCCAAAAAATCCTCTTCTGCAAAGAAGATCGCTTCTTCCTCCATTCCTTTATCATATACGGCATAGTATTTTGCATCTCCAACGTCATATACCACAATGTCAATCACATACTGATTATAGGACATTAGACAATAGATATTGACAATCTCCTTTCGCCCCTCTCCCTCGATTTCCAAAAACGAAGCCGTGGAAACATCCTTTAACCAATGATAAAATTGTTGCTTTAATTGTGTCTCCACTAAGCTGGGGGCAGCTTGCGATAGCTCGTCATTCCACATGGTAAAGCGCTCTACTTCCTGCTTTCGATCGGTCTCTTCATTAAACGCAATGTATTCGGCAGGGGACTCGCATTTCAAAATCACGTCGTGAATAGTTGCCCCCTCGGCAATATCATAAAAGTAATGTCCCATGTTATATACGCGAAGTGCTTCGTCATATGAGATTTTTTCACGCAGCTTCGCCTGAATCTCGGGGGCAATATAATTCGATGCCAGCTCGTCGGTTGCCTCGGCCAATGCGGAGACGGGAATACACATACTGCCGAGCAAAAGGCAGAGAGTTAATAATAAAGCATAAAGTTTTTTCATAGGATTTCCTTTCCGCGGCATGCAAGGGTGTTATTCCTCTTGCACCGGCTTTTTCTTACGCTTGTGGACGATCACGAGTGCCGCGATACCGCCGCCGAGGGCCACCACGCCGAGCGTGATGCCAACGGGCAAAAGCCAGATCGGCATAGCCGTCTTGCGAAGGGTGACGTCTAAGGGATTGAAATGCAGAGGGTCTGCGTCAACAATCGCGCCTCCGCCTCCATCCAAAGCATTCCCCATTGCATCAAATTGAGAATATCTTCTGTAATTGGCCAACCATGCTTTCACATAAGCATAAAAATCAGCTTCAGCATAATAAGTCGGCGTGACCGTATTGTCTTCCGGATTGATTTGGTTATAAACCGCGTAATAGCGCTCTCCCTCCGCTTCGTAAACAATCGTGCTCATTCGCGGCGGCGAATTCGTATCCAGACAATAGATGTTGGTAATCTTCTTGCTTCCCATTCCCTCAATTTGCAAATACGAGGCAGACAATGCATCCGGCAACCAGCTTTCTATTTTTGCCCTACTGTATACGGTTTTTTGAAAACAATCCTGCCATTCCCCGTCCTGATAACGAAAGTACCGTATTTCTTTTTCCGAAAAAGCAGGGGAAGTAAAGGTCACATACTCCGCCTCTGCGCCATCCGCCGCGATGACCTCTTCGACGGTCATATCTTCCGCAAAATCATGGAAATACATACCGAGCGTATATATTTTTATGATCTGATCATATGATGCGATCTCCTTTAACTGTGCTTCTACTTCGGCCGGAATATCATTCGATGCCAGCTCGTCGGTCGCCTCTGCCGCCGCGGAGACGGGAACGCAAAGAACTCCCCCTACAATGCTTAAGCTCATTAAAAAAGCAATTATTTTTTTCATAACTCTCTCCTATTCTTCCTCTGATGGAAGTTGATCGTTTCGCAACAGACCTTGTGTATGTTCCCCACGATCAGAAAATATCAAAATGGACACCGATTCCCATCTGCCACTATCAATGGGGTCTCCGCCCATTTGAGTATTGGCATTCAACAAATTATTATAGGAACGTATGGCAATAGAACCGTCACCCGGCAAAATCCCGCCTGTTTGCCATGGGTCATGTTCGACATATCGATATATCCAACGTGCATAATCATAATAATATCCCGTAATTATCGTAGCATGCCCTCCGTCGCGCACACCATTTTTATACCATCCCTTAGATATTGCAACAGGATGTCCAAGACTAATAAAGAATCTTAGTTGTTCCTCATTATAAATTTGAAAGTAATACGCTGCATATTCTTGATCTTTATCAGTGAAAATTCGACAAGCATCCGCGCGTTTATACGGATTCCCACTATAAGATCCAAAATTCCATTCAAGAATATTGCTAATTTCCGGGAACATCTTCTGTGCTACTTGATACTGCGTATAACTATTATATCCATATGTTTCTGTATTCATTTCTGCTGCAGCTAACCAACAAGAATTCACAGCATCCTGACCTAGTAACGGGGTACCCGTACTTCGCGTAATCCTCCACAAATATTTCCCATTCGCATTAGTTCGCAAGCGTTGTTCGATATTTGTTCCGTTATTGATTCCAATCTCCGAGCCAACTGCGACGACCAGATCAGGTGCATTCAAACTATGATATCGGCTTTGCATCTCCACGAAGCCGCGTTCCTTGATGCTGATCTTCCAGCGTTGCCGCTGACCGTCTATATAGCCGTTCGGCGGGTCATACGGCAGGCTGGCACTCAACAGTAGCTTTTGACCCGCCGTCGTATTGTTCGGCTGGGTCAGATACAAATGGCTCTCCTTGTGAACAATGGTAAAATAACCGTCGGCCGCATACTGAACGTCCCACATCTGCGAGAAAAGCCCTTCAAAATCGTGCTGCTCCAAAAATTCCCCGCCGTTATTATCCTTTTGCATGTATTTTTCCGTCACGGAATTCATAAAAAAGCAATGTCCCTCGGGCATTTCGCTTTGTTGGGCATACTCCAGGTGAAATTTTTGTGTATCCGAGCCGTCGTAAGGGCGTTGTACGAGGGAGTGCGTATTTCCTTCGTTGAGCGGTAATGTCAGCACCATGTTATTGACTTCTCCGCAAACGGTAAAGAAGGTCACCGTTCCATCGTCGTTTGCCTGAATGCGAAACTTCTGCCCCGCCGTTCCGTCCCATACGTATTTCCACGCGCCCGTATTATTTTCAGCCGAGCTTCCCATGATGCTCAAATACAAGCCGCTATACATGTCCATGATCGTATACACGCCGTTTCCAATGTGATTGATCTTCCATTGTTGCCATGGACGTCCGTCTGTAGCGGTAAACTGTGCCACACTCGCACCGTTTGCCACGCTGTCACCCGAATCAATATTATTTCCGGTTCCTGCATTTCGGAAATAATATACACAACCCGCAATCACGAAGCGGAAGCGCTGATTGGCCGTTCCGTCGGCCGTCATTTGCGTCAGCGCCTGCCCGTTCCAGCCGAGTGCCTTTTGATAGTTACTCGCTTTTGTCAGGAAGGTATACGAGCCGTCCGAATTTTTTTGGAGGCGAAAATACTGACCGGCCGTTTTATCTTCGGGATATGTCCACGTGGCCAAATTATTCTCTCCGCTGCTACCGGGAATACTCAACAGAAACCACGAGTGCATATCCGTAATGGTATAGGCATCCTGTTCAGGTACATAGTCCACTCGCCATTGCTGCCACGGCGTGGTGGAATAATGCGGATACCGCGTAATGCTTGCACCGGGAGCTGTGCTTCCGCCTGTCACGTCGACGGCATAGTTGTCAGACATATTAAGGAACGTATACCATTGCCCGCTGATGATCCCCTGCGTTTGGGCTGCCGACGCAGGGAGGGCGAAAAGAATCAAGAGAAAAACAAAGGTAATCACAAATCCAAAGCAAAGCTTCCATTTTCTTTTCATAAAGCGCCTCTCCTTTCACAAACGATGATTTTCATGTTCTCCTACGGGCTTCTTCTCCCGTCAATATTATTGTAGCATATTTTAACTAAATCGTCAATATAATCACAGCCGATTTGCTGCAATATCCGCACAAATATCCCATATTTTTCCTTCACCCTTATAGACAGATTTTGATTAAAAAAGGGTACACAAAACGATGTTTTCTTTTACAAATTTTTTCGCTTTGCAAAAACTTTTCGCAAAAAAAGCCGACTTTTTTTCAAAAATCTCTTGACAAATGAAGGGTTTTATGGTTTAATATAAGATGTCATTGTATAAAGCGTATTTTCGGCTGAAAAGCAACACGCTTCCGGAGTAGTTCCGGATGTCTCGCGATCCGGAATACCAACAAATGTAAGGAGGTGCAACGCAATGCTCAGAACCTATCAACCCAAAAAGCGTCAGAGAAAGAAAGAGCACGGCTTCAGAAAGAGAATGGCTACCGCAGACGGTAGAAACGTCCTGAAGAGAAGACGCGCTAAGGGCAGAAAAAGACTGACCTACTGATTTTTAAGTAATTTTGCTTAAAACATAAAAACCGCCGATGCCGTATCCCGCGCATCGGGGTTTTTGGTATACGGAAGTTTTTGGTGTGTAACGTGAAAAATATTGCAATCAAAGAAAACCATCTGTATCAAAAAGCATATCGGCAGGGCAAGCGCGCCGTCGGCAAAACGATTGCTGTCTACGTGCTCCGCGATTACGGAGCAAGCCGTCTCAAAAAGGAGAACCCAGAAAAGCAATTCGTCAACCGACTCGGCCTCTCGGTCTCCAAGAAGATCGGCTCCGCCGTCGAGCGCAACCGCGCCAAGCGCATCATACGCGCGGCGTACGACCCATTGCGTCCGCATCTGCGGACGGGCTTTCTTATCGTCATCAGCGCCCGTGAGGCGATCGGTGGCAAGAAAAGCACCGACGTCGCACGCGACCTCGAGAACGCGTTCCGCTCCCTGAATATGCTGACAACCCAACCGTCCACCGCACACGGTGGCAAGCAACAAACGCCATGAAGCATGTTTGCGTTTGGCTCATACGCCTTTATCAAAAATATCTTTCGCCCTTGAAACGAAATCCCTGCTGTCGGTTTACCCCGACATGCTCTGCCTATGCCGTTGAGGCATTTACGAAACGAGGCTTTTTCGTTGGCTTTGGTTTAACGGTGTGGCGCATCCTGCGCTGTAATCCGTTTTGTGCGGGTGGCTATGACCCCGTTCCGCCCAAAAGAATTCCCAAGTACCAGCGAAGCAAAGAGGATGGCGAGGATATGGCCCCGAGCGACGGGGCGGACAATGACGACGACCCGAAAAATAAACAGGAGATGGGTACAGACCGCGAGGCCTGACCCGAAAACAGCGAATGAATTCACTCATGGATATCATTAACGTACCGATGGGTTACGTACTCCGCTTCTGCAGCTGGCTGACCGGCAACCAGTACATTCTGGCTCTGCTCGTGTTTGCTGTGATTGTGGAGCTCATCCTGCTTCCCTTCGGTATCAAGCAACAGAAGAACTCGATCAAGCAGGCCAAGCTTCGTCCGAAGGAAATGGCGATCCGTAAAAAGTACGCCGGCCGCGACGACGCTCCCACCAAGCAAAAAATGTCGCAGGAGATCCAGGAGCTCTATCAGAAGGAAGGCTTCAACCCCATGGGCGGTTGTCTGCCGTTGCTCATTCAGCTCCCCATTCTCTTTGCGCTCTACAACATCGTTCTCAACCCCCTGCACTATATCTGCCGCCTGTCGACCGAAACCATCTCGCAGCTCGGCACGGTCGTCAGCAGCTTCACGGGTAAGACCTACGACGCCGCACGCAACATCGACCTGCTCGGCGATCTCCGCACGGTCTATGCTCAACACCCCTCGGCCTTTGCCGGCGTAGAGGGCTTTACGAGCACCATTGAGAATGTAAGCGATTTGCCCAACCTCACGGTCTTTGGTGCGATCGACCTCGCACAGACCCCCACCCTCGCTCTCAACTGGCTCTTGCTCGTTCCGATCCTGACCTTCGTGGCATATTTCGCCAGCATGAAGCTCACCCGCAAGCTGACCTATCAGCCGATGCAGGAGGACAAGGCGATGGGCTGCTCGAACAAGATGATGGACTTCATGATGCCCGCATTCAGCGTGTATATCGCCTTCATCATGCCCGCCGCCATCGGCGTATACTGGATCTTCAAGTGCCTGATCGGTATGGCTAAGCAGGCGATCCTGCATTTTGCAATGCCCACACCCGTCTTTACCGAGGAGGACTACAAGGCCGCCGAAAAGGAAATGAACGTACGTCCCGACAAGACCCCGAGAACCAAATCGGGTAAGGTCGTCCGCTCGCTTCACCACATCGACGACGAGGACTTCCCCGACACTGCTGAAAAGGCTCGTGCTCATCGCGAAGCGCTTGAGGCACAGGAAGCCGCAGAGCAAAAGCCCGAAGAGCCCAAGAGCGCAACGCTTGCCGCTCCCCTGAAGGAGGACGAGCCGAGAAAGCGCAAGGAAAAGAAGGCCGACAAGAAGGCCGAGGAGCCGACGGAGACTGCCGACGGCAATGAAGAAAACGACGAAAAATAAAAAGTAACGGAGAAAACAACGTGAAAAAGGAAGTCATTATCAGTGCAAAAAGCATTGAGGAAGCCGTTGCCCAGGCCGTAGTAGAGCTGGGTGCGCCTTCCGCCGATGCCATGGAATATACCGTTCTCGAGGAGCCGAAGAAGGGCTTGTTCGGAATCGGTGCCGCAAACGCAAAGATCAGCGCGACCTACGCGGTCGGTGGCGAGGTCCGTGCCCTCGCATTCGTCAAGCAGCTGCTTGCTGACATGGAGATCGAGGCCGAGGTCGAAATGACCGACGGTGAAAACGGAGAGAAGCGCATCACCGTATCGGGCGAGTCTGCCGCCATCCTCATCGGCCACCACGGTGAGACGCTCGATTCTCTGCAGTATCTTGCCAACCTTGCCGCCAACAAGAGAGTAGACGGCAAAAAGGACGATTACGTGAAGATTTCCGTAGACGTCGAGGGATACCGTGCGAAGCGCGAGGAGACGCTCCGTGCACTTGCCAGACGTATGGCAGGCCGCGTGCTCAAGTACAAGAAGAGCGTGATGCTCGAGCCCATGAATCCCTATGAGCGCCGCATCATTCATTCCGAGATTCAGAACATGGAGGGTGTTTCGACCAACTCCATCGGCTCGGAGAACAACCGCAAGGTCATCATCTATCTGACGGCCGAGGGTGAGGAATAATTGTCAACGAACAACGGACGGAGAAATCTCCGTCCGTTTTGTTTTTTATTATTTGAGGGAACTTTTTGAAAAAAGTTCCCTCAAGCTCCCTCAAAAACTTTCTGAAAATTTAATTTATACCGTGCCTTTCCTTCCTTTCTACGAAAGGCTTCGTCCCCACAACCGGGCCCCAACTCCCAGTTGTGGGGCGTTTTGGCTTCAGGGCGTGATGCCCCTACCAAACGCCGATACGCACCGCTTACTCAATGGTTAGGGGAGGTCAAGGAGGGGGAAGGGTGCGTAGAATCTGCGAACTTGCGAGGAGATTCCAGCCCTTCCCTCTCCTTGTGGCGTTCTTTGGTTACTTCCTGTCGCTATTGACAGAAAATAACATAAAAAGAAAAGCAAAACACGGGCGAACTCTCTACGAGAGTTCGCCCTAAAAATTATCTCTCCGAAAGCGGAACGTAAATCTGTGGCGTGGAAATACACTTATAGGCGGGACGAATGATTCGCTTCGCCGTCTCAAATTCCTCGATGCGGTGCGAGCACCAGCCTGCAACGCGCGCAATCGCAAACAAAGGCGTATACATCTCCACCGGAATGTCCAGCATACGGTAGACAAGTCCCGAATACAAGTCAACGTTGGCACACAACGGCTTATTCACACCCTTGTACTCAGCAAAAACCTCAGGTGTCAGACGTTCGATCGCCTCGAGCAGCATAAAGTCCTCGCCAAAGCCCTTGCGGTACGCCAGATCCTCGGCGTACTTCTTGAGCATCACGGCACGGGGATCGGATTTCGTATAAATAGCGTGGCCCATACCGTAGACCTTACCCGAACCGTCTCCCAGTTCACCGCGCAGGATCGCGCGGATCGCATCTCGCACCTCGCCGTCGTCGCGCGTATTTTGAACCTTCGCTTTGATGGCATCGAACATCTCCTGTACCTTAATGTTCGCGCCGCCGTGCAACGGCCCCTTCAGCGAGCCGATCGCCGCACTGATGGCCGAATAGGTATCGGTTCCTGACGAGGACAGCACGCGACAAGAGAAGCTCGAGTTGTTTCCGCCGCCGTGCTCGGCGTGGATAATCAGGCAGAGGTCGAGCAGGCGCGCTTCCTCCTCGGTGTACTGCTTGCTCGATCGCAACAGACGCAGGAAGTTCTGTGCCGTGCTCATGTGGTCACACGGCATATGCAGATTCAAGCTCTTGCTATAAAAGGCGTTGCGGTAGATCGCGTAGGAATGTGCCGCCACGACAGGAAGGCTCGCAATGATCTGAATGCTTTGACGGAGCATATTCTCGAGACTCGTATCGTCAGGATTTTCGTCGTATGCGTAAAGCGCCAGCACGCCCGTTGCCATCTTATTCATGATCGAGCGCGAGGGTGCCTTCATCAGAATATCCTCGGTAAAGCGAGACGGCAGATGGCGGTTCCCGGCAAGCAGGGCGTTGAAATCGGCCAGCTCCGACTGCTTCGGCAGCTTACCGAACAAAAGCAGGTAAATAACCTCCTCAAAGCCGTAGCGATCCTCGGCATTAAAGGCGTCGATCAGGCGCGACATATCCATACCGCGATATTCGAGCTTGCCCTCGTCGGCGACCTTCTCGCCCTCGTAGAGCACGTAGCCATGTACGTTACCGATCTTGGTCACGCCCGCCATCACGCCCGTACCGTCCTTTTCGCGCAAGCCTCGCTTTACACGGTAATTTTCAAAGGCTGCGGCGGGAATCGCGTTGGCATCGACGGCCTCGTCCATGCAGGACTCGAACAGTCTCGTCATTTCTTCCTTTTTCGTATTGTCGTTTTTCGAATCGTAAATCATGTCAGGGTACCTCCCCACCGCCCTATTCCAATCTCCGTGAATGTGCGGTGAATTTCATTGTATCACATCTTATTTTCTTTTGCAAGAATAAGTTTGCAAAATTTCAAATTATTTACATTTCATTCACAAAATCGGAGCCGTTTTGGCCATTTTCGCCATTTTCGCAATCTCCGAATTGCATTTTAAGCAAAGAGAGCCCGAAGCAAGCGGACTCTCTACGGTGGTCATACGCGGAACATCATATCTCCGTACGTAGGCAAAGGCCAATATTCGCCGGCCGTCATCTCCTCCATCGCATCAACGTCCCGGCGGAGCGCCGCCATCACAGGCAGAACCTCGCCAAGATATGCCTCCGCGCGCGCAACGTTATCGGGGATCGCAGAGGCCTCGCGCTCGCGGCGCTTCAGCTCCTGCATATTGGCGTACGCACTGGCATTGAGCGCCGACAGGCGGCGAAGAATATCCTTCTCCACGCCGCAATCAAGGTCGGGCAGAACCGTCAGCTTGGAGGCCGCCGTATCGGCAAGCTCGGCCATATAGGCGTTCACGGCGGGAATGATGTCGCGGCTTACCATTTCGATCATGGTCAAGGCCTCGATGTTGATGATCTTTGAATAGTTTTCAAAGAGAATATCCTCACGCGAGTTGATCTCGGTCTCACTCATCACCCCGTGATCGGTAAAGAGCTTAACGTTCTTCGGCAAATTGAAGCACTTATATGCCTCAACCGAGTTCTTAAGATTCACAAGGCCACGCTTCTCTGCCTCGGCCTCCCATTCGGAGGAGTAGCCATTGCCGTCAAAGATGATGCGCTTGTGTGCGGTAAAGGTATCCTTGAGGAGCTTGGCGAGTGCCTTGTCGAAATCCTTTGCGCCCTCAAGCACATCGGCAAACTGACGAAAGCTCTCGGCCACCGCGGTATTGAGCACAACGTTGGGTAGGGCGATATTCTGTGACGAGCCGACCATACGGAACTCGAACTTGTTGCCCGTAAAGGCAAAGGGCGAGGTGCGGTTGCGATCGGTCGTATCCTTGCGGAAGGTGGGAAGTGAGGGCACGCCGAGGTCCATGATGCCTGCCTTGGCGTTCTTGCCGCTCTTACCGTCGATGAGTGCGTCGATGATCTCGGCAATGTCCTCGCCGACGAAGATTGAGACGATGGCGGGCGGAGCCTCACCGCCGCCCAGACGATGATCGTTGCCCGCATGTGCGACCGAGATGCGAAGCAGATCCTGATAATCGTCCACCGCCTTAACGATGGCGGCGAGGATCAGAAGGAACTTGACGTTCTCGGCGGGCGTCTTACCGGGATCGAGCAGATTCTTACCCGCATCGGTGCAAAGCGACCAGTTGGTATGCTTGCCCGAGCCGTTTACACCGGCGTAAGGCTTTTCGTGGAGCAGGCAGACCAAACCGTGCTTCTCGGCGATCTTCTTCATGTATTCCATGGTCAACAGGTTGTGATCCACGGCGAGGTTGGCTGTCGCGTAGACGGGCGCCAGCTCGTGCTGGGCGGGGGCGGCCTCGTTGTGCTTGGTCTTGGAATGAATACCGAGCCGCCAGAGTGCCTCGTCAAGATCGGCCATATAGGCGCCGATGCGGGGTTTCAGCGGACCGAAGTAGTGATCCTCGAGCTCCTGACCCTTGGGTGCGGGCGCGCCAAAGAGCGTACGGCCCGTGTAGATCAGGTCCTTGCGGCGGTCGTACATTTCCTTGTCAATGATGAAATATTCCTGCTCTGCACCGACGGTCGTCACAAGACGCTTGCAGGTCGCATCACCAAAGAGACGCAGAATGCGCAAGCCCTGCGCGCTGATCGCGTCGATCGAGCGCAGAAGCGGCGTCTTGGTATCGAGTGCCTCTCCCGTATAGGAGCAGAAGGCGGTGGGAATATAGAGCGTACCGTCCTTGACAAAGGCATAGGAAGCGGGATCCCACGCGGTATAGCCTCTGGCCTCAAAGGTGGCGCGCAGACCGCCCGACGGGAAAGACGAGGCATCTGACTCTCCCTTGATGAGTTCCTTCCCCGAGAACTCCATAACGATCTTACAATTACCGATGGGGGACAGGAAGGAATCGTGCTTCTCTGCCGTCACGCCAGTCAAAGGCTGGAACCAATGGGTATAATGCGTTGCGCCCTTTTCGATCGCCCAGTCCTTCATGGCGTTGGCCACCACGTCGGCCACCGACGCGTCGATGGTTCGACCCGTCGCAATCGTTTTGGTCAGGGATTTATAGACCTCCTTGGGCAGGCGCTCTCTCATGACCTCGTCATTGAACACCATGCACCCAAACATTCCCGGAACATTTTTCGTCATTGTTGATTTCCCTTTCTGTTATCGCGTCGCACCGTTGTCGGGCGCGGCACGGATCATGCATTTTATAAGAGCGTGCGGCGCAGCTCCTCGGCCGATTGGGCCGACAAATATGCGGGCGGCACGTCAAAGACCGTCTTGCAGCCGCTCATGCCCTCGCGTCCCATACGAGCTGCGGCGCGGGCATAGGCAACCAACACCGACGAGGTAAACTCGGGGTTGGAGTCGAGCTTGAGGCTGTATTCGATGACGTGACGGTGCTCACCCGAAAGACCGGTCTTACCCGTGCGGATCACAAAGCCGCCGTGCGGAATACCGCTATGGTCGCGTCGGAGCTCCTCGGCGGTGATGAAGTGCACCGTTGTGTCGTAATCGGCAAAATACGCGGGCATCGTCTTGATCTCGTGCTCGATACGCGCAAGATCTGCGCCCTCCTTCGGCACGACGAAGCACTCGCGAATATGCTTTTCTCTGGTCGAGAGTTCAGGCTCGGCACCGCTTCTCACGGCCTCGAGTGCGGCCTCGACGGGAATGGTATACTGCTTGCCATCGGCCACGCCCTCGACACGTCGAATCGCGTCAGAATGTCCTTGGCTGACTCCCTTGCCCCAAAAGGTATAGTCCTTACCGTCGGGCAGAATGGCGTTGCCAAAGAGACGGTTGAGCGAAAACATGCCGGGATCCCAACCAACCGAGATCATGGCGACCTTTCCCGACGCTTTTGCCACCTCGTCCACGCGGGCAAAGTGCTCGGGAATCTTGGAATGGTTATCAAAGCTGTCCACCACGTGGAAATACTGTGCCATGTCGGGTGTCTGCACGGGCAGATCGGTGGCACTGCCGCCGCAGAGGATCATGACGTCGATCTTGCCGGCGTACTGCTTGGCGTCGGCCGCCGCCACAACGGGAACACCCGCCGTCGCGATCGTCATCGTCTCGGGATCGCGTCTTGTAAAGACGGCAACCAGCTCGAGATCGTCGTTCTGTCGAATGGCCGACTCGACGCCGCGTCCGAGATTACCGTAACCGTATATACCAATTCTCGTTTTCATAAACGTAACGCTACCTTTCAAAAAAATACGTTATTATTGTATCACAAATCAGGCTGCTTTTCAAGGGATTTTCCGCAAAAAGCAAGCCTCTTATCAAAAAATCACCGACACATCGATAAGGCCTTTTTGACCGCGGGTGCGATGCCGCGGGCCATGAGGTAGTGTCCGAGGTCGTTCGGATGGGTACCGTCCACCGTACAGGAATCCCAATCATCGCCGCCCATTAAAAATTCACCCTCAACGAAGAATACACGGGTATCCCCCGCCGCCACCGCCGCCTCATAATTGCGGCGGATGAGGTCACGGCGCTGATACAGCTTTGCGTTCCAACGAACGTCGGGCGCAGATACCATCACCACGGGGGTATCAGGTCGCAGCGCACGGAAGCGCTCG
>CAYULZ010000030.1:0-13823 GCA_964445865.1 uncultured Lachnospiraceae bacterium
CGATGCCGCAGCCGAGCGCCTGAATGATCGGGATCAGCGACGGGTTGCCGTAGACCTTGTCCAGACGGCTCTTCTCGACGTTGAGCACCTTACCGCGAAGCGGAAGAATGGCCTGGAATTTCGAGTTTCTTCCCTGCGTTGCCGAGCCTCCTGCGGAGTCTCCCTCGACCAGATACAGCTCGGTGAGCTCTGCGTTCTTCGAGTTGCAGTCGCGGAGCTTGCCGGGCAGCGACGAGCCGCCAAGCAGACTCTTTCTCGACGCCTCTCTCGCCTTTCTTGCGGCCTCACGGGCACGCGACGCGGCCAGAGCCTTATCGAGGATCGCCTTCGCGTTTGCGGGGTGCTCCTCCAGATATTCGGCCAGCTTCTGCGTCACCGTGT
Organism: uncultured Lachnospiraceae bacterium; assembly: GCA_964445865.1. Lineage (GTDB taxonomy): Bacteria > Bacillota > Clostridia > Oscillospirales > CAG-272 > HGM12713. The sequence continues at coordinate 382 of CAYULZ010000030.1, forward strand.
TCTCCACGAGCGTACGGATGTCGGAGTTGCCGAGCTTCGCCTTCGTCTGGCTCTCGAACTGCGCGTTCTCCAGCTTGACGCTGACGATCGCGCAAAGTCCCTCGCGGACGTCCTCGCCCGACAGGTTCTTGTCCTTCTCCTTGAGCAGACCGTTCTTACGCGCGTAGTCGTTGAGTACCTTCGTCAGACCCGACTTGAAGCCCGTCTCGTGCGTACCGCCCTCGATGGTGTTCATGTTGTTCGCGAAGGTCATCAGCGTCTCGTTGTAGCTGTCGTTGTACTGCAGCGCGATCTCGGCCACGCTGCTTCCCTTCTCGGCCTTCATATAAATGACGTCGGGATGCACCAGCTCGCAGACCTTCTGCTCGTTCAGATGGCTGACAAAGCTCTTGATGCCGCCCTCGTAATGGTAAACATTTTCGATCGGCTCCTCGTATCTCTCGTCGCGCAGAACAATGCGAATACCGCCGTTGAGGAATGCCTGCTCGCGCATACGGTTTGCGAGGATCTCGTATTCAAATACCGTCTCCTCGAAGATGGTCGGATCGGGCTGGAAGGTCACGCGGACACCGTGCGGACGCTCGGGGTTCTCTCCCTCGTCACGGAAGGGGCGCGCCACGCGGCCGCGCTCAAAGCGCTCAGTATAACGGCGACCCTCGTAGCAGTCGTCGAGCTCGACCCACTCGGAGAGCGCGTTGACGACCGATGCGCCGACACCGTGCAAGCCTCCTGCGATCTTGTATCCGCCGCCGCCGAATTTTCCGCCCGCGTGAAGAATGGTGTAAACCACCTCGGGCGTCGGAATGCCCTGCTTCGGATGGATCGCCGCGGGAATGCCGCGTCCGTTGTCCTCGACCGTTACGCTGTTGCCCTTGTTGATCGTAACCACGATCTTGTCGCAAAAGCCGGCCAGCGCCTCGTCGATCGAGTTGTCGACGATCTCATATACCAGGTGGTGCAGGCCGCGGATCGACGTCGTGCCGATATACATGCCGGGACGCTTTCGTACCGCCTCGAGTCCCTCGAGTACTTGAATTTGGTTTTCGTCGTAAACCTGCAGTTCGTTTTGTTCTTTGCTCTGATCCAAATTTTGTTCCATTTTTTACCCTTTTCGATATGTGTCGTTGTATATAATTTTTATTTTTCAGAATTTTGTTGTGTGGAGACGGATTACACACCTACCAATGTTAAACAAATCGTTTCGTTGCAACGCTCCTTTTAGCGTGTCATCCTGAGCGAGCCACGTGTGGCGAGTCGAACGTTTGGGAGGCGAGCCGTATGGCGAGCGAGCAAACGCGCGAGGCCATCGGCCGATGCGGGATCTGAAAGCGCTTTTTGCGACCTTGCCAAACGAAAGTAAATTTGGTTACGCAGAGTAGCGAGTAGCGAGTACCGATTCCAGATCCCTTCGTCGCCGTCGCTCCTCGGTTTCGGCACGGCTCGCTATCGTTCCCTTAGCCGAAACTTCGACTGCGCTTCGCTCCGCTCAGGATGACACAAAAAAAACGAAACGCCCGCGTTTTCTACGAAACGTCCCAAAATTGGGACATGGGGCCCGGTTTTGGGAACACAGCCCTCCGTAGAAAAGCACCGAAGCGCATGTCCCTAAATCCATGTTCAGGGAAGCTTTTGCGGGGGTGTGGGGGTGCTTTTCTCGAAAAGCATCCCCACATATAACCCCATCACAAACTCTCTTATTCCCCTTCCATTCTCCCCTTCAGGGCGGCGGAGGAAAGCTGGGAGAAGCAGATCTTATAGTCATCGCCGTCGCGATAGAGGATGAAGGATTTCGGGATATCCTCGGCGGCCGACTCGACCGTGAGGGTCTTTTGCTTGTGCGAGAGATATTTTCTCGTCACCGAGGAGACCGTCGCGTTATCCATGTCGAAGATGCCGACAACGTCGCGAATGCGAATATTTTTATTATTTCCTACATGTAAAAACACGTCATTGATCACTCATTTCCGAATAATTTCCGTTTTCGACGCGGATCATGCGCGCATCGTCGAGCGAAAAGAGCGTTTCGCTCTCGCAGGTCGTCAGGATCACCTGCTTGTCGCGGATCCGTCGGATCAGAAAATCCCGCCGCGACGCGTCAAGCTCCGAGAGCACGTCGTCAAACAGAAATACGGGATCGTCTCCAAACTCCTCGCGGCAGATCTCGCCCTCGGCGAGCTTCATCGCAAGTGCCAGCGACCGCTGTTGCCCCTGAGACGCGTAAATTCGCGCGCTCTTGCCGTTCAAACGAATGTCAAGGTCATCTTTATGGATCCCCCACAACGTCGCTCCTGCGGCGATTTCTCGCTCGTGTGAGGCCATTAAAAGCTCAAAATATTTTTTCGCCGTCGCCTCGCGGTCGAAATATTCCTCCTCAGCCTGTCCCGACGAGCCGTCGTAGATCATTGTCGGCTGCTCGCGGTCGCCCGTCATGTCGGCAAAGCAGGACGCGACGTAGCCGTTTGCACGACGAATGAATTTCAACCGCGCCTCGGCAATCACCGCGGCCTCGGCCGCCAAGCTTTCACTCCAAAGCTCGACCGTTGCGTCAAAGCTCCGACGGTCAAAGACCGCCTGCTTTAAGAGCGCGTTTCTCTGCTTGAGCAAATGATTGTATTTTTGTAGAGAGTGAATATACATCGGATACATGCGGCTGATCGCTACGTCCATGTAGCTCCGCCGCTCGGCAGGCCCGTCCTTGATCAGCGACAAATGCTCGGGACAAAAGAGCACCGCACGAAAGCTGCCGATCACGTCCGACAGCCGATCCATCTTCAGCCCGTTCTTTTCAACCAGCCGTCGGCGATCGCGGAACAGACGAATGTGCAGATTCTGGTCGCGCTTTGCATCGCGATAATCGAGTGACAGGTCGGCCGCGCTCTGCCCGAATCGGATCATCTCGGGCGTATGCGTCGCGCGGAAGCTCCGTCCCACCGACGCGTAAAAGATCGCCTCGAGCAGATTCGTCTTTCCCTGCGCATTCTCGCCGATGAGAATGTTCACGCCCTCGGAAAACGCGACCTCGGCCGCCTCAATATTTCGAAAATCCGAGACCGTGATCCTTTTGCAATACATCATAAAGGAACATTATTCCTTCGTTCTGACAGGCAGAAGCATAAAGATCTCGTCGCGATCGCGATCCTCCTCCATATGCGCCTCAATCGGCTCGACGTTCATGCTGGTCAGCGGCGAGGACATCGTCAATACGAGTCTTTCGCTGTCGCACGCGCGAACGGTGTCAATCAGGAAGCGGTTGTTGAAGGCAATGGTCATATCGTCGCCGACGTGGTCAATGTAAAGCTCGTCGTAGGTGCTTCCCGCACTCGAGACGGCCGAGATCTTCAGCGCGTCGAGGTTGACGTGAAGCTTGACGTGCGAGCGCACGCTTCCCGCAATCTTTTCCTCGGTAACGAGTGCCGCGCGCTCAAGCGCCGACACCAGCTCTCTCTTATCCGCTACGATCGTGATCTTATGATTCTGTACGATGATGCGGTTGTAATCGATATATTCGCCGTCTACCAGACGCGAGAAGAAGGTCAGCTCGCCGATGATAAAGACGATCTGCTTTCTCGTGATGTAGATCTGCGTCACGGCCTCGTCGTCATCGTCCAAAAGGCGGTTCAGCTCGTTGACCGTCTTGACGGGCACGATAAAGGAAAATTCGAGATGCGCGTTGCCGTTGGTATTCTTATTGACCAGCTCGGTCTTTCTTCTGACCTTGGCAAGCTTGAAGCTGTCGCAGGCGACCATCATCAGCGAATCGTCGGTGACCTTAAAGAAGGTACCGTTAAGAACGTTTCTCTGGTCGTTCACGCCCATAGCAAAGGAGACCTGACCAAGCATCTTCTTGATAACGGCCTGACCGATGATGAAGCTGCGGTCGCTGACCAGATCGGGAATCGTCGGAAAATCCGAGCCGGCAAGCGCGTTCATCTTATGCGACGAACGGCCGCTGAAAATACAGGCACTGAGCTTATCGTCAACCGTCAGCGTGACCTCCTCGCCATCCATGACGCGCAGGGTCTGCACGAATTTTTGGGCATTGATGATATAAGAGCCCTCCTCAAGCACCTTGGCCTCGACGGTAATACGAACGCCTTTTTCGAGGTCGTAGGTCGTCATGACGCAGGTATCGGGCATGCGGGCCTCAATGAGGATACCCTCGATGGTCGAGAGCGTGGATTTTCCCGAAACGGCACACATCAGAGGTGCGACAGCGGCGCTGATCTCGGTTCTGTTGAAAATGATTTTCATGGCGGATCTCCTTTTTGATTGAAAGAATAAAAAGAATAAAATAAATAAATAAAAATAGTAGCAGTAGTAGTAGGGGGTGTGGGGATTGTGGAAAACTCCCGAAGGGCTTGTCATGAAAAGAAATTTTTATTTTCTTTACCCGCGAAACCGAGGGGATTTCGTGGGGAAAAAAATGGGGATTATGGGAAAAGAAAGTCGTATCAACCGTACCAAAGTGTGTCAAAAAAGCGGTTTTTGAGAAAATTTTTCAAAAATTCAGAAAAAGCAAAAAAATTCGGTTTGGTTGGGGAAAACTCGAAATGGTGATGGGGTGTGGAAAAATCCACGCCTTAAAAAAGATCTTTGCTTGTCGAGATGAGCATTCTTTGCTATTCGGCAAAGAACGCTCGCAAGAAAGCGAAGCAGGGTTTCCCCTGCACCCGCTGCGCGCCCGACGGCCTTTTATGGCCGTCGGGGTTGCTCGGTTTCGGGTATCTCACGCCAAAGAAACACAAGTTTCTTTGGCTGGTGGGTTATTTTTATAACCGCTCGGTTTATGTTTTTACAAAACGGCTCGCAACTGGGAGTTGGGGCCCGGTTGCGAGGACGATGCTTTCCGTAGAAAAGGAACGGAACGCATGCCTATAAAAAATGGTTTGAAGTTTTTTGGGGAGCGCGAGGGGCTTTTTTTCAAAAAAGCCTCTCGCATTTATCCATACATCAACATTCTTTTCTGTTAACAACCCTTGAAAAACTCTGTGGAAAGCTCAAGGTTTTTCCACAGCCGCTTGTCAGAGTCCCGAAATTTCTTTGGATAACTCTGTGAGTTCCATGTTGAAAAGTGGGTCTTTTGCGATCTTGGCCGCGATGAGCTCGCAGGAATTCATGACGGTCGTATGGTCGCGATTGAACAGTCGGCCGAGGTTCGGGAAGGACATTTCTGTGATCTCGCGAATGAGATAGATCGAAATGTGGCGCGCATGCGCAATATCCTTGTTTCGCTTTGAGCCGAGAAGCTCCTCCTTCGAAACGTTGTACTTATTGAATACCGCAGAAAAGACCTTGTCCACGGTAACGTTAACGGGCTCCGCGCCGCCAAGCAGCTCGGACAGACAGCTTCTCGCCATCTCCATCGTGATCTCCTGACCCGAAAGAAAGCTCTTGGCGCTCAGCTTTTTGATCGCGCCCTCGATCTGTCGGATATTCGAGCGCAGATTTTCTGCGAGGAAGGTCAGAACCTCATCGGGCAGCTCGATCGCGATCTGCTCCGCCTTCTTTTTGATGATCGCAATGCGAAGCTCGAGATCGGGCGGCTGAATGTCGGCAATCAGTCCCCACTCGAAGCGCGTCTTGAGTCGTTCCTCCAGCGTCTGAATATCCTTCGGCGGACGGTCGGACGTCAGAATGATCTGCTTGTGCTCCTCGTAGAGCGTGTTGAAGGTGTGGAAGAATTCCTCCTGCGTCGAATCCTTGCCCGCGATGAACTGAATGTCGTCGATCAGAAGAATGTCACAGTTGCGATAGCGGTTGTGGAATTTCGACATCTCGTGCTTGGAAAGACTCTCGATCATCTCGTTGGTGAAATCGTCGCCCTTGATGTACATGACGCGGATGTCGGGCTTCTTGCGCTTGATCTCGTTGACGATCGCGCTCATCAAGTGGGTCTTGCCAAGTCCGCTCGGACCGTAAATGAACAGCGGGTTGTAATCCATCGCAGGACGTGCCGCAACCGCTGTGCAGGCGGCGTGCGCGAATTTATTGGAATTTCCGACGATGAAGTTGTCAAAGGTATATTCGAAATTGTAATTTTGCGGCAGAACGCCGTTTGGCTGCTGCGGCTTCTGCTCGGACTGCTCCTCCTCGGCGGCCGCTTGTGCGCGGCGATGCTCCTTGTCGATGTGGATCTGGCGCTTGATCGCCTCGAGGTCAATGCGCTGACCCGTAAAGATCACGCGGATCTCCGGCTCAAAGCCGAGCATCTCCGAAAAGCCGCTTTGAATGAGGGGAATGTATCGGGTGTTGACGATCTTGCAGTTCAGCTCGGTTTTTGCCTCGAGCGTGATCGCGTCATCGTCAAAGGAGTGAACCGTCAGGGGCGCGATCCATAGGTCAATGATCGTCTGCGGCAGATGGCCCTTTAGGTTCTCTTTGATCGCCTCCCAGATGCCGGAAAGGTCGTCAATGTATGACATGAAGTCTCCCTTCTACCGCTTTCGCGGTCGTTTTTTTATCGTTTTTTTGAATTTGTCGTTGTAAAAATAAGGATAAATATCCTCATCGTATATTATACCACAATCCTTTCAAAATTGCAAGGGTTTTTTACATATTATATTATATATTTTCATACTTTTTTTGATGGTTTTTACGACGGTTTTTCTCGCCGTTTGGCGATGTGTGTTCGTTTCCTTTGCGGGTCGTCGTGGGCGCCGACCCCTACCGGGGGAAATACAAACCGTTCGGTTCGTGGTTCTACATAAAAAGCGTAAAAAAGTTTCCATAAAAATCCAAACCGCTCTTGCAATTCCTTTCCGCATATGATACAATATCCATAGTAATCATTTTTTGACAATCAACCTTTGGAGGAATGAACATGTTTGAAAAATTAGGCATTCAGCTGTATACGATCCGCGACCGGATGCAGACGCCCGAGGAGGCAGACGTTGCCTTCGGACAGCTCGCCGCGCTCGGCTATACCGAGGCACACACGGCAGGCACCAGCTTTGACGAGAAGATATTTTACGATCTGCTGCAAAAGCACGGCATTTCAATCTGCGGTACGCACGTCACCTGCGACGAGGTTTTCAACGAGTTTGATCGCATGGTCGAGCTCCATAAGATGTGGAATACGAAAAATATCGGCGTCGGAAGCATGCCAAGCGCCGCAAAAAAGAGTCCTGAGGCCCTTAAGGCCTTCATTGCCGACTTTAACCGCGCGGCCGAGCAGTATGCCAAAGCAGGCCTTCGTCTGACCTATCACAACCATTCGTTTGAATTTATGCGTATTGACGGCTTCAAAACGCTGATGGATTATCTGTACGAGGGACTTGACCCTGTCAATACCGCCTTCGTGCTCGATACCTGCTACGTTGCGGCCGCTGCGGGAGACGTATGCGATTGGATCTATAAGCTCGAGGGCCGCGTCGATATTCTGCACCTCAAGGACGCAACGGTCGAGCGCGATCCGCATGCCTATCGTTGGGTGCCTAATATGTGCGAGGTCGGCTATGGCAATATGTGCTGGGAGCGGATCATCAAAGCGGCCGAGGCGGTCGGTGTTAAGCATTATATCGTCGAGCAGGATAACAGCTTTTTCAAGGATTCGATAGACAGCGCAAGAATGAGCGCGGAATATTTGAAGCAGTTTATGAAGTGAGCTTGCGGGAGGATTTTTGTGGGGGACTTTTTTCAAAAGGTCCCCCGCACCCCTCAAAAACTTTCAAAGCCATAGAAAAAGGAGCGTACGACATCGTACGCCCCCATTTTGTTTTTTGGAAGCTTTTGCGGGGGTGTGGGGGTGCTTTTCTCGAAAAGCACCCCCACAAAAACCCTCAACGCAAACTAACTTTCTATTCCTGCGGTCAATTTCACGAGCAGAGATCGGTTGTCGGATTGCACGCGCGCGTTGAGCGCGGCACGGTTGCGGCGAAGCTCGCCGCATTTTTCACAGCGGTGAATGATCACGAACTCGTGCTTCGGATCGGGCTCGGAGCGGATCGGCCGCATCTGCCCGCCGCAGGGATTCGCACGGTCGCCCGGCAGAATATCCACGTGCAACGACCACAGACAGAACGGGCAGTGGTTGCGCGAGCTGGAGCCCATTGGCAGTACCTCTTTGCCGCAATGTGCGCAGATAAACGAGTCGTCGTTCCGCGTAAAGCGCTTCGTCTCCAGACGAGGCGCGTCGTTTCGATCTTCCATACAGCCTCCTTACTCGCCGAAGGCCTCGAGCGCCTTGCGATCGCGGCGCGTTAGCTTGACGACCTCATTCTCGGTCTTGTAGTCGTACAGACAAAGCACGCCGTACGGATCGGCCTCGTAGTCGATGTCTCCGTTGTAATAAACGTCAGTATAAACGGCCAGCAAAAGCCCCGAATCCATCAGCGCCGCAAGATCCTCGCCGCTCGAGCCTACGTCAAATACGTAGCGGCGGTAGTTGTAAAGCTGCGTCGTTTCCACGGTGGGCGCGGCGGCCGCGTGCACGCGTACAAAGCGCACCGATGCCGGATCGTTGCCCGCGTTATCCGACGGGTCGTCGGGCGTCAGGTCAATGGCCAGCAAAACGGTCACGTCGTATAGCTCGGTGTCGCGCGAGGGAACGGTCTCAAGGCCGTAATCCTTGGCCAGCGCGCGAATCGTGCTGTTGTTGTAGCGGAACAGAAGCTGGATCTGATTCGCCTCGGGGATCAATACGTCATCGGTGACGGAAAAATAGCCGGCGTTGTTCGTAGCGCGGGTGATCGTGTTCTGATCCTGCGTCAGAAGCGTCAGCTTGCCGCCCTTTTCCTCGTAAGTGCGGCAGATCTGCTCGTTGGCCGTCAGCACGGTCATCGAGCGCGGATTGCGATCTTGTAAAAGGCGCCACATAAGTAGGCCGATGACAAGCGAAATGACGAGTGCCGCGATCAGCTTGATGATCCGTCCCGTCGTTTTCAATGCGCGAGATGCTCTTGACATGGGTTCTCCTTTTCGGTATAATATAATCAGCGTCAAAAAGCGATTGCCAATCGTAGTCACCTTCATTATAACATGAATCTGCATAAATTTCAAGTCATTTTTCGCGGAGGACACGCAAATGTACGAATATACGCCAAAAAGAGAAAATAATAAGGCCGCGCATCTGATTTTGTTGATGCTCGTCGGCGGTTTTTCCCTGTTCGCCCTGACGACTGCCCTACCCGCCCTTCCCTTTCGGTGGGTCTTTCAGCTCATCGGTCTTGGCTTTCTCGGCGTTGGCATCTTCGTTTATGCGCGCTACGTCGCGCGTGTTTTCCGCTATGCCATCGTTAAAAAGAACGACGGCACGCTCGATCTGACCGTTACGGAATGTCAGCGAAAGAGCCGTATTACCGTCTGCCGCCTCTCGCTTTCGGGTATCGAGCGCGTGGAGGTCGTAAAGAGCGACGAGCGCGAGCGCCTCAAAGCGCTCAAAAAGGAAAGCCGCGCCGAGGGGCGTAAGCTCTTTTCCTATACCGTTAATCTCGCGCCCTCCTCGGTCTGCTACCTCTTTGCTACCGAGTGCGGCGAGCCCTTGACCGTCGTTTTTGAGCCCGATGAGACGTTCTTGGCAATGTTGGAGAGAGAATGATTTTCGTGGGCTTTTGCAAGTTTTTTGCGAGAGGACTTTTTTGAAAAAAAGTCACCTCACGCTCCTCCAATTGCTTCCGATTATTCGGCGTTGTAAATATGGTTGGCTTTTCGGGAGGACCCAGGCCCTCCCCTACCATGGTTGTGTGGTACCGTTTCACCGCAACTCCGTAGGGGCGACCTGCGATTGCAAAGCTTCTCAAAAAATATTTACCATAAGATCGTTACAAGGAGAACCCATGACACACATCGATATCGACGCGCTGGCGCGCCTTGCGCGGATCGCGCTGACGGACGGCGAAAAACAGGCGCTGGCAGGCGACGTAGCTACGATTTTGTCGTTTGGCCGCGCGCTTGTTGAGGCCGACCGTGCCGACGAGTCACGACAAGAAGAGATACCCGATGCGGCCGCCTGCGCGGCCGCCGGGGCCGCGCTCCGCGCGGACGAGCCCGCCCAGAGTCTTGCGCGCGAGGAGCTGCTGCGCATGGCACCCTCGTCGGCGGGCGAGTACGTGACCGTGCCGCACGTCCTGTCCAACGCGGCCGACGGAAAGGAGGGCGACGCATGACGATCTCTGACCTTACCCTCCCTGCACTCGCCGACGCGCTGGCGCGCCGCGAGCTCTGTGCGACCGAGCTGTGCGAGCATTTTTTGACCGAAATTTCAGGAAAAGACGGCGAGATCGGCGCATTTTTGACCGTCTGTGCCGACCGCGCGCGTGCCGCGGCGGCCGCCTGCGATCGCCGCCGCGCCTGCGGCGAGACTCCTTCGGGGCCTGCGGCCGCGCTGTTCGGCGTGCCCTACGCGCTCAAGGATAACATCTCCACGCGCGGCATTCGCACGACCTGCGCGTCGCGTATGCTGGAAAATTATATTCCGCCCTACGATGCGACGGCCGTCGAGCGCCTTTCGGTTGCAGGCGGCGTTCTCGTCGGCAAGCTGAACATGGACGAATTTGCCATGGGCTCGTCGGGTGAGCACTCGGCGCTCGGTACGACACGCAATCCGCACGACCACTCGCGCGTGGCGGGCGGCAGCTCGTGCGGCTCGGCCGCCGCCGTGGCGGCCGGACTCGTTCCTTACGCCCTCGGCTCGGACACGGGAGGCTCGATCCGCCTGCCTGCCGCCTTCTGCGGCATCGTCGGTATGAAGCCGACCTACGGCGCGGTCTCGCGCTACGGCCTTGTTGCCTTTGCCTCGTCGCTGGAGCAGATCGGTCCGATCACGAAAACCGTGCGCGATAACGCCCTCGTGCTCTCCGCGCTCGTCGGACGCGACGCGCGCGATGCGACCTCGCGACCCCATACTACCGTTGATTTTTGTGCCGATCTTGCCCATGGCGTGCAGGGACTTCGGGTCGGCCTGCCCGAGGAATTTTTCGGCGAGGACTGCGCTCCCGACGTGCGCCGTGCGGTGCTCCGTGCCGCCGACGTGCTGAAATCTCTCGGCGCAACCCTCGTGCCCCTTTCCCTGCCCCTGCCCGACGTCGCACTTGCCGCGTATTATCTGCTGTCGAGTGCCGAGGCGTCCTCGAATCTTTCGCGCTTTGACGGTGTGCGCTACGGTCACCGTACGAGCACGTATGCCGACGCCGACGAGCTTTACTGCCGTTCGCGCGGCGAGGGCTTCGGCCGTGAGGTCAAGCGCCGCATTCTGGCGGGCACGCTTGCGCTCTCGGCAGGCTACTGCGACGAATATTATAAAAAAGCCGACCGCGCCCGCGTCCGCGTCCGCGACGCGCTGGCGACGGCGCTGACGCACTGCGACGTGATCCTCTCGCCGACCGCGCCCACCGTGGCACACCGATTCGGCGAGCGAAGCGACCCCGCACAGATGATGCTCGGCGACCGCTACACCGTGCCCGCGAATCTCGCGGGTCTGCCCGCGCTTTCCCTCCCCTGCGGTACGGGTGAGGGCGGCCTGCCCGTCGGCATGCAGCTGATGGGCGCGCCCTTCTCGGAGGCGTTGCTCTACCGCGTGGGCTACGCCTACGAATGCGAAACGAAGGGAGGTGGCGACCGTGAATAAGACCTACGAGGCCGTGATCGGCCTGGAGGTTCACGTCGAGCTCTCTACCGCGACCAAGGTTTTCTGCGCCTGCAAAACCGACTTTGGCGCGCCCCCGAACACGCAATGCTGTCCCGTTTGTCTGGGGCTTCCGGGCGCGCTCCCCGTGCTCAATCGCGAGGCCGTGCGCTACGCCGCACGCGCGGGACTTGCCACCGGCTGTACGGTCGCGACCGTGTCGTATCACGATCGAAAAAATTATTTTTATCCCGATCTGCCGAAGGCCTACCAGATCTCCCAGCAGGATCGGCCGCTCTGCGAGAACGGCCATCTGGATATCGAGGCGGCCGACGGGCAAAAGCGCATCGGTATTACGCGCATTCATCTTGAGGAAGACGCGGGCAAGCTGATCCACGACCGTGAGGGCGGCACCCATATTGATTTCAATCGCTGTGGCGTGCCCCTGATTGAAATCGTTTCCGAGCCCGATCTGCGCTCGGCCGACGAAGCCAAGGCCTACCTGAAGAAGCTCCGCTCGGTGATGCGCGACATCGGTATTTCCGACTGTCGCATGAACGAGGGCTCTCTGCGCTGTGACGTGAATCTGTCGGTGCGCCGCGTGGGCGAAACGGTGCTCGGCACGCGCACCGAAATGAAAAATCTGAATTCCTTTGCTTTCGTGGGCAAGGCGATCGAAAGCGAATTTCGCCGTCAGGTCGCCCTTCTCGAGGCAGGTGGGACGGTCGAGCAGGAAACGCGCCGCTTTGACCCATCGACGGGCAAGAGCTACCCGATGCGCGCCAAGGAGAATGCGAACGATTACCGCTATTTCCGCGAGCCTGATCTCGGGCCGATCGTTCTGGACGAGTCCGAGCTTGCCGCGCTTCGCGCGTCACTCCCCGAGATGGCCGATGCGCGCCGCGCACGCTACGTGTCGCAGTACGGGCTTTCGGAGTACGACAGCGGCGTTCTCGCCGCCGATTCCCGCCTTTCGGCCTATTTTGAGGCCGCGGCAGCCGAGACGGCACACGCCACGGTGCTCGCGCATCTTTTGATCTCGGAGGTGTTGCGTCTGTGCGACACGGAGGAATTCGTCTGTCCGATCGCACCCGCGCATCTGTCGTCGCTGGCGACGATGGTGGGCGACGGAGTGATCAATTACGCCACGGCGAAGAAGCTCTTGCCCGAGCTTATGACGGTCGATGCCGACCCCGCCGTCCTCGTGCGCGAGCGAAGGCTCGCACAGATCACCGATCCCGACGTCCTGCGCGCCTTGATTGCCGAGAGCCTTGAAAAGCACCCGCAGGCGGTGGCCGATTACGCGGCAGGCAAGCACCGCGCGGCCGGCCAGATCGTCGGCAGCGTCATGGCCGCCACGGGCGGCCGCGCCGACCCTAAGCGTTTATCGGAGCTGGTCGAGGAAATGATAAAGAGTTAGTTTGTGTTGGTTTTTTTGTGGGGGTGCTTTTCGAGAAAAGCACCCTTTCTTCATACTCCCACGGTTACGAGGCGCAGCCCAATGAAAAGTTTCGGTCGAGCCTTTGAAAAGGCTCGCGCGGTCGAGGCGCGAAGCCTCGTCGCCCTCCGCAGAGGGCGAACCCTCGCCGGGGGGTCGCCCTTGTTTGTATTCAGATTCTTTTTTATGTTACTTTCTGTCAATAGCGACAGAAAGTAACCAAAGAGCGCCACAAGGAAGGGGAAGGGCTTGAATCTCCTCGCACGCTCGAAGATTCTGCGCACCCTTCCCCCTCCTCGGCCTCCCCATCTATTTGTCAAGCGTTGCAACGAAGAGATTTGCATTTACCCTTGTAGGGACAGGCGTCCACGACTGTCCGCAAAACCAAACGCACACCACCGCCGAACGGGAGGATAAAAACCGCTTCGTCTTGGGTCGTCGTGG
>CAYULZ010000031.1:0-13713 GCA_964445865.1 uncultured Lachnospiraceae bacterium
GAACCCATGTTTTCAGCGTGAGAGGCTAACGTCTTAACCGCTTGACCAACGGGCCATTCTTATGGCGCTTGATTATTATACCACATCTTTTTTCAAAATGCAATACCTTTTTTCAAATTTTTTTAAATTTTTTAAAAAAGCCCGAGAAAAGGATTCTCTTTCCTCGGGTTTTTAGCATTTTTTAATACTCCGCCGAGATATGCACGGTATACAGGCTCTCCATCGCCTCGTCGCAAAGGGCGGCGAAATCGACCTTATTCTCCTGCACGAGCACCTTCTCGAGCTCGGGCTTGGTCTTCGGATGCTTGGGGGTAAAGACCGTACAGCAATCCTCAAACGGCTGGATCGAGGTCTCAAATGTGCCGATCTGGCGCGCGATCGTGACGATCTCCTCCTTATCCATGCCGATGCAGGGACGGAAGACGGGCAGATTGACGGCCGCGTCGGTCACGCCGATGGCCTGCATCGTCTGCGATGCCACTTGCCCTAAGCTCTCGCCCGTAATCAGCGCCGAGCAGTTCTTCTCTCTGGCCACGCGCTCGGCGATCGTCATCATATAGCGGCGGAGCAAAAGCGTGAAGTAATCCTCCTCGCAGTGTTTCACGAGCTCCTCCTGCACGTGCGTCAGCGACACGACGTGCACGTAGATGTCACCCGCGTACTCCGAGACAATCTTCGCAAGGTCGAGCACCTTTTCGCGTGCGCGCTCGCTCGTATAGGGGAAGGATTCAAAGTGAAGCGCCTCGATGCGCACGCCGCGCTTGGCCATCATATAGCCCGCGACGGGTGAGTCGATGCCGCCCGAGAGGAGCAAAAGACCGCGACCGTTCGTGCCGATGGGCATACCGCCCGCGCCCTTGAACTGTCCTGCCGAGATATACGCGCCGAACTCGCGGATCTCGACCTTGACGGTCACGTCGGGGTGATGGACGTCGACGCGGATCCCGGGGCAGGTGTCGAGAATGACGCCGCCGATCTCGCGCGAGATTTCCATCGAATCGAGCGCAAAGGTCTTATCCGAGCGCTTCGCCTCGACCTTGAAGGTTCTCTTCCCTTCCAAAAAAGCAGGGATATATTCTGCCGCCACGCGAGAAATATCCTCCATGTTCTTCTCGCACACCGCCGCACGGGCAATAGCGACAATACCGAACACCTTGGATGCCGCGGCGAACATGCCGTCCATGTCGGCCATGTCGTCCTTCGGCTCGATATAAATGGTGCTCTGGGCGCGATAGACGTCAAAGTCACCGTACGCTCTTGCGCGCTTCTTCATCTCGCGGCAGAGCATGTCCTCAAAATATTTGCGGTTCGCGCCCTTGAGCACGATCTCGCCGTATTTGCAAAGTAAAATTTCTCTCATTGTTCTTTTCCTTTATGCTTGATAATCGAGCGTAACCGTGCCGTCCTCACAAAAGGTGACGGTATTTTTGTTCATGGCCATGCTCTTTTTGTGTGTCAGATACTCGTCGATCGAGGCGAACACTGGCGTGTAGCCCGCCATGATCTTTTTCGCCTCGGCGGCGTCGTTCTCGAGGAGCGCGCACAGCATCGAAACCTGGAAAACGGCCGACTGCACGCAGGCCTGCTCGGGATCGGCGATCTGGTAGTTGCTTCCGTGTGCCAGACCGATCGCACCGCCCGCATAGGGGTGGATCGCGGGAAAGAGTGCCGTAACGTCGCCCATATCGGTCGAGCTTGTCGTCCAGGCGTGATCCCAGCCATAGTGCTCCTTACCAACCAGCTCGTCGAGCACGCGCGAGGCAAGCTCATTCAAGCCCTTGTCCTGACGCAAGGCTTCCGAGCCGGGCAGATCGCAGATCTCGACGGTCGCACCGAAGGCGGCGGCCACACCCGACAGCATGCGGTTGATCTTCACGTTTGCCTCCTTCAGCGCCTCGACCGATGCGCCGCGCACGTAGCTTTCGACCACGACGGTCTCGGGCACGGCGTTGACGGCGTCTCCGCCCTTGGTGATGATCGAATGGAAACGGATATAATCCTTCTCGCGGAAGGTCTCGCGCAGGGAGTTGACGGCCATGAGGGCAGTCGATGCGGCGTTGAGGGCGTTGATGCCCGCATGCGGCTTCGAGCCCGCGTGTGCGGCACGGCCGTGGAAGGTCGTTTTCTTACGAATGACGCCGTTCGCACCCGTAGCAAGGCGGAATTTCTCGCCCTCCTCCAAAGCACCCGTGTGCACCATGAGGGCAACGTCAACGTCGTCGAAATAGCCGCGCGAGATAAACTCGGGCTTACCTGAGCTAAAGGAAATGACGCCCTTTTCGATCAGCTCCTGACGGAAGCCGATCTCACAGCCCTCCTCGGCGGGAACGAGGCAGAGCTTGATCTTGCCCGAAAGGCCGTCCAGCACGCCCTCCTCCTTGAGTGCCGACGCGATGCCGACCATGGCGGCGCACTGTGCGTGGTGGCCGCAGGCGTGCACGTAGCCCGTTGCGGGATCGGCCTCGGGATGCGTGGCGCAGATCAGCGAGTCGAGCTCGGCGAGCACGAGCACGGTCGGTCCCTCGCGGCCCGTATCAAGCGTGGTCACAAAGCCCGTGATATCCTCGGGGCACTCGAGCGTATAGCCGAGCTCCTCGAAGATCTTTTTCATATATGCGTTGGTCCGCAGCTCGCGGTAGCCCGTCTCGGGGGTTGCCCAGATGTCGCGCTCGGCGGCAAGAATAACGTCGCGGTGCTTTTCGACCGCGGTGCGGATGATGTCAAGATTCATGGTCGTATCTCCTTTTATTTCTTCCAGATAATTTTGTCGTTCTCGTACGTAAGCTTCGTTCCCCAAGGCGCGGAAAGACGATTGAGGATGTCAAAGATCTTTCGTCCCTCGTCGCCCTTGGCGTAATAGGGCAGACCGTTGAGGTGTCCCTCTCTCTCGAAGCCGAGCGAGAGCGGAAGCATCTCCATCTCGAAAAGCTCACCGTTTTCGTCAAAGGAAAGAAGGGGCAAAACGGACAGAAAATTACATTCCTGTGCCTGCAAGCCGATCTTGCCACCGTGCGAGCGCTTCATCAAGGCATCCCAAGCGGTCGCATCGTTCGGCAGACCGTATTTCTGCATGAAATCGGCGGGCAGATGGTGAACACGCATGCCCTGATAAATGAAGTCGCCAAGCGAATAGAAGATGGGCGCGCCACGGTAAACCTCCATCGGACGGAGCTGATGCGTACCGCCGCCAAAGATGGCCGATGCGCCCGCGTCGATGCAAGCGTGGCATGCCTCGACGAGTGCGGGGGGGACCTCCTCGAAGTCGCCGCCCGCGTTGGTATGCGAATGGCTCACAACGAAGACGTAGTCGTATTTCTCTTTTGCTTCTTTGATCGACGCGACGATGCGCGCAAGATCGGCCTTGTTGCAATAGTTAGCGGGATATCGTCCGTCATAACAAAATTGCAGGCCGCCAAAGGTCACAAGGCCCTCGGGATCGGGCAATGCGTAGCCCGTATCGATATAAACCTGATTTTCTTCGTTAATTCGGGAGGCCTTTCCAATCTCGATCAGCTGCTCTGCCTGTTCCTTGGTAATCGGCCAAGCCCGCTGAACAGTCAGACAGTTCGCACCGGGACGGCCGCGCATGGCCTCCGAGGGCGAACCCGCACGCATGGCCTTGTGGAAGGACATGGTAAATGCGATCACGGCGATCTTCTTGCCGTCAATGTCAAGAACGGCGGGCGCACTCGCCTCCTCCAGATCGCGTCCCGTGCCCATGTGGGCAAGGCCGCGACGGTCGAGCTCGTCGAGCGTCGAAAGCACGCCGTGAATGGAAAAATCCCCCGCGTGGTTATTGCCCGTGCCGATCACGTTAAAGCCGTAACGCATAAAATCGTCGAAATCGGCAGGCGGCGTGTTGATCCACGTGCCGCCGCTTTCCGCCGCGGCATAGTCGCCGAATTCCTCAATATTGCTCTCAAAATTGGTGATGCGGACGTCGCACGTGTCAAGATACGTGCGCAGCTCGGCAAGCTCCGCGTCATACTCGCGCGGCATGGCGGCTACGTACAGCGCGTCACCCGTGCCCGTTATCTTTAACGTTTTCTTCATGTTGCTCTCCTTGCGTACAAGATACATTCTTTCCTCTATATTGTATCACCTTTGCCGAGAGATTGCAAGCACAAAAGATACAAGATGCCAACGAAAATTTTTCGTTGGCATCGTTTGAGATCAGTTTGCGTAATAGTTCGGGAACAGAGCCTCCCAGACCTTGCGGCAGCCGAGCGTATCGGCGATCGACGAGTGCGCCACGCCCTCCCACTCGATGTCGAAGCAGGCCATCGCATCGGTCAGCGACGCGTGAACGACGTCGGGGCGGTTCTCGTGTGCGTAGCGAACGAACTCGTTGGCGGCACAGCAGACCTTTTCGTGCAGAGCACGGCGCTCCTTCTCGGTCGGGTAGATATATTTGATGTGGCTGTAATCGGTCGAAACGCCGTAGGCGATGATATGGTCGGCGGCGTCGAAGATCTCGCGCACGCGGGGTGCGAGCTCGTCCATGCCGGGGGCATCGACGACCATCGCGGGTGTAATGCCGTGGATCTTCTCGGTTCTTCGCCAGCTCTTCGTATGCGAGGGCTTGACGAGCGTGTCCATGATGAGGTCACCAAAGCCGTCGACGATCGTGATCGAAAGGATCTCGTCGTGATCGTACACGCCGGTCAGCTCAAGGTCGAAAAAGAGGATCTTTTTGCGGTCCATGCCGTAGGACGCATTGCGGTAGGCGTTGCCCTCCGCGCGGCGAACGGCGAGGTCGCGCTCGTAGCACTCGGCACAGAGCTTGCGGCGGTAGCGCACGGCCTTGTTGCACTCGACGCACATCAGGGGCTGACGCTTGGCCGTTTTTTTATCGTAAAAATAGAGAATGCTCTTGTCGTTTTTGATCGTGTAAGCCACGGGCTCCTCGCAGACGTCGTAGTGCATGCGGTTGAGCTTATCCTCGGGGTAAAAGCCGCACAGCGCGGCGTTCTTGACGCTCATACGCTCGATGACCGTGCCGCTCTCGAGCGTCATGGTCTCCTTGCGGCTGTTCGGAAAATACCAGGTCTCAATGGGGGCTTCGGACACGCGCTGGGGGTCGAAATAGTAAATGATCTTACCGTCGGGGGCCGTAGAATAGCCTACGGGGTCGCCCGTCGGCATCAGATGCATCTGGGTCAGCTGACGACGCGTCAGATAGCGCTTTTCCTCGGCTCTCTTGGGGTCGATCTCGCGGATCGACACGCCGTCGCGCAGTTCTAAGGTTTCTTTCAAGGGGAAATCCTCCGTCATATGTTCAGGCTTGCGCCGTTTTCTCAATCCTTATAATTATAGCACAAAGCGCGAAGCGTGTCAACGGGTGTTTGGATTTTTCTTTTTTGTGGGGTTTGTGGAGGGCTTTGAACGAAAAGCCTTCCCCAGCGGGGAAGGGGGACCGCGCAGCGGTGGATGAGGAGAGCCCCTTTTGTAAAAGCAAAACCGTAGAATAATTTTGTAAAAACAACAGCGACAAATCTTCTATTTGAGAGCAAGCCCTGCCGCGATCTCCTCATCCGTCTTTTGCTTCGCAAAATCCACCTTCTCCGCTGGAGAAGGCTTTCGTATAATCGCTTCGTTGCAACGCTTGGCAAATAGATGGGGGAGGTCAAGGAGGGGGAAGGGTGCGCAGAATCTATGCGCAAGCGTAGATTCAAGCCCTTCCCTCTCCTTGTGGCGTTCTTTGATTCCTTTCTGTCGCTATTGACAGAAAGGAATATAAAAAGCGCACGGCACAAGCATAACGGCCGCCCGAGGGCGGCCGTTGTAATTTATCCTTTATTTCTTATAATACTCAACAAACAAATCATTTGGCGTACATTCCAAAATATCGCAGATCGCTTTCAGGTTTTCAAATTTTATCGCACTCGTTTCATTTTCCACGATCTTTTTGAAATTTTGATAGCTCAATCCCAACTGCATATACAGCCAATATCTTGTCTTTCCTTTTTCCTTGAGTATTTCATCAATACGAAAATGCACAGCAATTACCCCCATACATTAGATAACGTATACATTATATATCAAAAATTCCATTGACAAATAGACCTTGACATTATATAATGTACACATTAGATGTTGTTCTTTTGCCGTTGAACATATGCGTTTTTTGGGGGGATTTCACATGATCATTGCTTTTTGCGGACATTCAACATATGTACGGAATTTCGAAGATGAGAAAAAGGTGCTTGAAATCTTGGAGCATAGGATAGGAGATACGCCAAGTGAGTTTTTCCTCGGCGAATATGGAAATTTCGATCACTTTGCGTATATCTGTGCTAAAAAATATAAAGAAACACATCCTTATGTGAAACTGATTTTTATTACGCCATATCTCACAGAAAAATCCTTAATCCAATGGAAAAAGGATCGCTTTGATCTCGTTATCTATCCCGAGCTGGAACGCATCCCGCCCCGATATGCCATTTCACACCGAAACCGATGGATCGTCGAGCAAGCGGATATCATCATCGCTTATATTGCACACGAATACGGCGGGGCGTATACCATGTATCGATACGCCAAGCGAAAGGGCAAAGAGGTTTACAATATTGCTCCTGAAAATCAATAACCTTTCCCCGTTCGATTCGAACTCCGCCGTGCGCAAGCGCCGCTCGCACCCTTTCCTTCTCCCGGCGCACGGCACAAGCATAACGGCCGCTCGAGGGCGGCCGTTTGCGGGAGTTCTTCATCGGACAGTCTGCGGCAAAACAAAAAGCACGGATGCGATGCATCCGTGCTTTTTGTTTTGGCGGAGAGAGTGAGATTCGAACTCACGGAACGGTATTAGCGTTCACACGATTTCCAGTCGTGCGCCTTAGACCAGCTCAGCCATCTCTCCATATCGACCTCGTTATTATATCACACCATTTTCGAAAAATCAAGGGTTTTTCAAAAATTTTTTTATTTTCTTCCCTTTTTTACAAAAATATTTTCAAAAACCTATTGACTTTAACGCTTTAGTGTGCTAAAATACCTAGGTACTCTGCCAAATGGCTCGGTAACGATATGAAAGGAAGGGTCATTTTCATGCCCAAGAACCATTCCGAGGCGGCTCGCCGCCTATATTCGGCCATTCTCAAGCTCGAATCCGAGGAGGAATGCGCCGCATTTTTTGAGGATATTTGCTCCATCAAGGAATTGCAGGATATTTCCCAGCGCCTCGAGGTAGCCACCATGCTCCACGAGGGGAAAAATTATCAGGAGGTCTCCCGCGAGACGGGCGCGAGCACCGCAACCATCTGCCGCGTCAACAAGTGTCTCAACTACGGCAGCGGCGGCTACCGCCTCGCCATGCAGAGGCTCGACAAGGAGGACAAGGCATGATCGCTCCCGAAACCTATTCGATTCTCAAGGACGACGAGCGCGCCATCTTCCGTCTGCGCGCCCTCTACGACCGCTACGGCTACAACCGCTACAAAATGAGCAAGTTCGAGGAGTACGACCTCTATGTCCGAAACAAAAGCTTCTTGCTCTCCGACCACATCATCACCTTCACCGACACCACAGGCAAGCTGATGGCCCTCAAGCCCGACGTCACCCTCTCGATCGTCAAGAACACGAAGGACGTGGGCGGTGGCGTGCAGAAGCTCTACTACGACGAGAACGTCTACCGCATCGCCAAAAGCGGCTACGGCTTCCGCGAAATCATGCAGGTCGGCCTGGAATGCATCGGTGAGATCGACACCTACTGTCTCTCCGAGGTTCTGACGCTGGCCGCCGAAAGCCTTTCGCTCATTTCCGACGATTTCGTTCTCGATATCTCGCACATGGGCATCTTGGCCTGCGTGCTCGATAGCATGGGCGCATCGGACGACACGCGCCGCGCGCTCTTGCAATGCGTGGGAGAAAAAAATCTTCACGGCATCGAGTCGATCGCGTCCGCGGCCGGTCTTTCGGCCGAATCCGCCGCGCGCCTTTGCACGCTCGTCAGCACCTACGGCTCGGCCGACAAGGTGCTCCCCACCCTACAAGCCCTCGTGACCGACGAAGTGGGACAGGCTGCGCTCAACGAGCTTTGCGACGTGCTCTCAACGCTCTCCGATGCGCCGTGGTACGACCGCATCCGGCTGGATTTCTCGGTCGTCAACGACCTCAACTATTACAACGGCATCGTCTTTCAGGGCTTCGTCCGCGACATTCCGTCGGCCATTCTCTCGGGCGGTCAGTACGACCTGCTCATGCAGAAGATGGGCAAGCGCGCAGGCGCAGTCGGCTTTGCCGTATACCCCGATTTTCTCGAGGAGCTTCCGACGAGAGCCAAAAGCTTTGACGTGGACGCCGTGCTTCTTTACGATGAGAGCACCGACCTTCGCGTGCTCCGCGACACCGTTCGCCGCCTGACCGAGGACGGTATGAGCGTCACGGCACAGCGGGCGATTCCCGAAAAGCTGACCTACCGTCGGCTGCTGAAGATGAGTGAAAGCGAGGTGGTAACCCTTGAAGACCATGCTTAACGTCGCCCTTCCCAAGGGAAGACTTGGTGAAAAGGTTTACAACATGTTTGAAAAGGCGGGCTTCGAGTGCCCCTCCATTCGTGAGAACAACCGCAAGCTGATTTTTGAAAACGAGGAGGTCGGCGTCCGCTACTTCTGGGTCAAGCCCTCCGACGTTGCCATCTACGTCGAGCGCGGCGCGGCCGACATCGGCGTGGCAGGCAAGGACATTCTGCTCGAGTACGAGCCCGACGTCTACGAGCTGCTCGACCTCCAAACCGGCAAGTGCCGCATGGCCGTGGCCGCCAAGGAGGATTTCCGCGACGACGTCCAGCGCACGCTGCGCGTCGCGACGAAATTCACGAACATTGCAAGCAACTACTATGCCTCGATCGGTCGCGAGATCGATATCATCCACCTCAACGGTTCGATCGAGATCGCGCCCATCCTCGGCCTCTCCGACGTCATCGTCGATATCGTCGAGACGGGCACGACGCTCCGGGAAAACCACCTCGAGGTCGTCGAAACCATCGTTGACATCAGCGCGCGTCTGATCGCCAACAAGGCAAGCTTCAAGTTCAAGAACGAGCCCATTGAGGCAATCGTCAAGAGCATGTCGGAGCAGCTCGCCAAGGGCTGATTCTCCAAAGAAAGGACTACACCATGATTCAGATACTCAAATACGGCGAGGTCGCGAACAGCGAGATCTTCGCACGCACCGCACCGACCGTCAACGTCGAGGCGACCGTTGCCGATATCATTGCGGCCGTCCGCGCCGAGGGCGACGCCGCGCTTTACCGCTTCTGCCGTCAGTTTGACCGCGCCGAGCTCTCCTCGCTTGCCGTAAGCGCCGAGGAGATCGACGAGGCCTTTGCCGCCGTCGAGCCGAAATTCATTGAGATCCTCGAGAAGGCGGCAAAAAATATTCGCGCCTTCCACGAAAAGCAGGTGCGCAACAGCTTCATTCTCAACAACGAAAACGGCATTGTGATCGGTCAGAAGATCATTCCCGTTGACCGCGCGGGTCTGTACGTGCCCGGCGGCACGGCGGCCTACCCCTCGACCGTCCTCATGGACGCCATTCCCGCGAAGATCGCGGGCGTGCGCGAGGTTGTGATGGTCACTCCCCCGAACGCCGAGGGCAAGGTCAATCCCGTCATTCTCGCCGCGGCCAAGATCGCGGGCATTGACCGCATCTTCAAGGTCGGCGGCGCGCAGGCGGTCGCCGCGCTTGCGTACGGCACCGAGAGCATTCCGAAGGTCGACAAGATCGTCGGCCCCGGCAACGCCTATGTCGCCGAGGCGAAAAAGCAAGTATTCGGCGTCGTGTCGATCGACATGATCGCCGGTCCGAGTGAAATTCTCGTCGTCGCGGACGGCAAATCGAATCCCCGCCACGTAGCGGCTGATCTGCTTTCACAGGCCGAGCATGACCGTATGGCCAGTGCCGTACTCGTCACCGATTCGGACGCGCTTGCCGAGGCCGTTTCTGCCGAGCTGGAGCGTCAGATCCCCCTGCTCTCCCGCGCCGAGATTGCTCGCGCATCGATCGACAACAATGGCAAGATCATCGTCGCGCCCACGCTCGACGTCGCCATCGAGATCGCCAACGAGCTCGCACCCGAGCACCTGGAGCTCTGCGTCGACAATCCCTTCGATTACCTCGATTCCATTCGCCACGCGGGCTCGATCTTCATGGGTCGCAACTGCCCCGAGGCACTCGGCGACTACTTTGCGGGCCCGAACCACACCCTGCCCACAAGCGGCACGGCCAAATTCTCGAGCCCTCTCTCGGTCGACGATTTTATCAAGAAAACGCAGTACACCTACTACACCCGCGACGCGCTTGCGCGCGTGGCGCGTGACGTCGCCTTTTTCGCAGGAAAAGAAGGCTTAACCGCGCACGCAAAGAGTGCCGTCGTGCGTCTGGAGGACGAGAACGCATGAGCCGATTTTTCTCCCAAAAATACGCTTCGCTCGTGCCCTATACCCCCGGTGAGCAGCCGAAGGTGATGCAATACGTGAAGCTCAACACGAATGAGTCGCCCTTCCCGCCCTCGCCGAAGGCACAGGCCTATGCGGCCGAGGCGGCAAGCCGACTCCAGCTCTATCCCGATCCGACCTGCTCCGCACTGAACGCGGCCATGGCCGAGCGCTTTGGCGTCTCTCCCGACGAGGTGTTGATGACCAACGGCTCGGACGAGATCCTCAATTTTGCTTTCATGGCCTTTTGTGATGCCGAGACCCCCGCGGCCTTTGCCGACATCACCTACGGCTTTTATCCCGTATTCGCCGCGCTCAACGGTGTTCCCTACGAAAGGATCCCGCTGCGCGAGGATTTTTCGCTCGCCCCCGAGGATTATTTCGGACTCGGTAAGACGATCTTCATCGCCAACCCGAACGCGCCGACGGGGCTTGCGCTCTCGACGGAGGACGTCGAGAGTATTCTCTCGGCCAACCCCGACCGCGTCGTTGTCATCGACGAGGCTTACGTCGATTTCGGTGCCGAGAGCTGTGTACCCCTCATTCACAAGTATGACAACCTGCTCGTCACGCAAACCTTTTCCAAATCGCGCTCGATGGCGGGCGCGCGTCTCGGCGTCGGCTTCGGTTGCCGCGACCTCATTGCCGATCTGAATACGGTCAAGTATTCGACCAATCCCTACAACATCAACGGCATGACGATGGCGATGGGGCTTGGTGTGCTGGCCGACGAGGACTATACGCAAGCAAACTGTCAAACGATCATCGAAAACCGCGCGTGGGCTTCCAAAGAGCTTCAAAGGCTCGGCTTTACGATGACCGATTCAAAAACCAACTTCATCTTTGCCAAGCACAAAACAGCCGACGGCGCTATGCTCTACCGCGCCCTCAAGGAGCGCGGCGTGCTCGTCCGTCACTTTGATTCGCCGCGCATTGCCGATTACAACCGCATCACGGTCGGCACGCGCGAGCAGATGCAAATTCTGATCGATACACTTCACTCGATTTTGGAGGAAATCCTATGAGAACCATTCGCATTGACCGAAACACCAAGGAGACCTCGATCTCCTTGATCTTAAATCTCGATGGAAGCGGCCTTTCGGACGTCCGCACGGGCTGTGGCTTTCTGGATCACATGCTGACCCTTTTTGCCTCGCATGGCCGCTTTGATCTGACGGTCGCCTGCACGGGAGACGTGCAGGTTGACGACCACCACACGGTCGAGGACATCGGCATCTGTCTTGGACAGGCCCTCGAATCGGCACTCGGCGACAAGCGCGGCATCTATCGCTACGGCTCGTGTACCCTGCCGATGGACGAGGCACTGATCCTTGCCGCCGTCGACTGCTCGGGACGGAGCTACCTCGGATACGACCTCGCGATCCCGACCGAAAAGGTCGGCACGTTTGACACCGAGCTCGTCGAGGAGTTCTTCCTCGCCTTCGTCCGCAACGCCAAGTGCACCCTGCATATCCGCGAGCTTGCGGGTACGAACTCGCACCACATCATTGAGGGCGCGTTCAAGGCTGTCGCGCGTGCGCTGCGTGCCGCCGTCGCCATCGACCCCGCATGCGCGGGTGAGATCCCGTCTACAAAGGGGGCACTCTGATGGTCGCGATCGTAGATTACGGCGTGGGCAACCTCTTTTCCCTCTCCAGCTCGCTCGTCGCCATCGGTGCCGAGGTCGTCGTGACGGCCGACCCCGCCGTCCTGCGCGGTGCGGACAAGATCATTCTGCCCGGCGTGGGCGCGTTCGGTGACGCCGCCGCGAAGCTCCGCGAGAGCGGACTCGGCAATGTTGTCGTCGAAGAAGCAAAAAAGGGCAAGCCGATCATGGGCATCTGCCTTGGCATGCAGCTTCTGCTTGAAAAAAGCTTTGAATACGGCGAGCACGAGGGACTCGGCCTCATCAAGGGCGAGATCCGCCCGATCGCCGACGTGATTCCCTCGGATCTCAAGATTCCGCACATCGGCTGGAACAACCTGCATTTCGGCGAGAACAAGCACCCGCTGTTCCGCTATCTTTCGGAGGGCGACTGCGTTTATTTCGTCCACTCCTTCTACGGAACGAATTGCGACGAGTCGGTCATCGCCACCGCCGAGTACGGCGCGCCCCTGACGGCGGCCGTGGCCAACGGCAACGTGTGCGGCTGTCAGTTCCACCCCGAAAAGAGCGGTCGCGTGGGTCTTGCGATCCTGCGCGCATTTTGTGAAACGGAGGCTTAATTCCCTATGTATATTTTCCCTGCTATTGACCTTTACGAGGGCAAGGCCGTTCGCCTTTATAAGGGCGACTACGCGCAAATGACGGTTTACAGCGAGGATCCCGTATCCGTCGCGCGTGATTTTGCCGCCCAAGGTGCGCGCTTCATTCACCTCGTCGACCTTGAGGGTGCCAAGAACGGCACGACGCCCAATCTCGAGACGGTGCGCGCCATCGTCAAGGCCACCGATCTCTTTGCCGAAGTGGGCGGTGGCGTGCGCTCGATGGAAACCATCGAAACCTACCTCGACGCAGGTGTCCGCCGCGTCATTCTCGGCACGGCCGCCGTGACCGACGAGGATTTTCTTTACCGCGCGACGCGCGCCTTCGGCGAGAGAGTTGCCGTCGGTGCCGATGTCAAGGACGGTAAGATCGCCATTCGCGGCTGGACCGAGACCTCCGATCTGTCGCCCGACGCCTTCTGCCGCCGCATGCAGCAGCTCGGCGTGGAAACGGTCATCTGCACCGACGTCTCGAAGGACGGCGCGATGATGGGAGCGAACCACGCGCTCTATCGCATGCTTTGCGATGAATTTGACATGCAGTTTATCGCCTCGGGCGGTGTATCCTCAATCGAGGACGTGCGCCGTCTGTCCGAGCTCGGCCTCTACGGCGCGATCATCGGCAAGGCATATTACACGGGCGCGATCTCGCTTTCCGAGGCGATCGAGGTGGCACAATGATCAAAAAGCGTATCATTCCCTGCCTCGATGTCAAAAACGGGCGCATCGTCAAGGGCGTGAACTTCGAGGGGCTTTCGGACGTCTCCTCACCCGTTGAACTGGCCGCCTATTACAGCGACCACGGCGCCGACGAGCTCGTCTTTTACGACATCACCGCCTCGGCCGAGGGTCGCGCGCTCTTTACCGACATTCTCTGCGAGGTGGCAAGCAAAATTTTCATTCCGCTGACGGTCGGCGGCGGTATCAATACCCTCGACGACTTTGACCGCGTGCTCAAGTGCGGCGCGGACAAGGTCAGCGTCAACTCGGGCGCGATCCGCAACCCTGATTT
>CAYULZ010000032.1:0-7720 GCA_964445865.1 uncultured Lachnospiraceae bacterium
TATGCGGCGTTAGCTCAGCTGGATAGAGTGTTTGGCTACGAACCAAAAGGTCGGGGGTTCGAATCCCTTACGCCGTGCCAAAAAGAAACACCACCCTTTGTTGGGTGGTGTTTCTTTTTGCTCGGGATATAAAAAGGGATTCGAAGCAGTGAAAAAACTCTCCGGGGGAGAGTTTTTGAACGGTGACCGAAGAATTTTGCAAAGCTTTCCTATGCATCAATGGTAAAGGTTTGCAAAATTCAAGAAGAATCCCTTACGCCGTGCCAAGAAAATCCATCACCTTTAGGTGGTGGATTTTTTTGTTATAGAAGAAGGGATTCGAAGCCGGAGCGGTAGTGAATGACCGTCCGGGGGACGGTCAGAGCCGCGGAGGAGACCGAGCCCGCAGGCGAGACCGAATCCCTTACGCCGTATCAAAAAAGCACCAACTTGCAAGCAAATTAGTGCTTTTCAGTTATATTCGCCTACGCCGGTTAATAATATCTCAACCAAGCACAATAAACAACAGGGGCCTTTTGGAAAAAAGGCCCCTTGCTTTTTATTTAGGAATTCAAATACTCGTCCGCCGTTTCGTACTTCGTGATCGCATATGCGCCGTCCTTGAAGTGCAGCACATGGATCGCATCGCCCGAAACGAAATATTCCACATTATGCTTCTTGGCATTTTCGGGATCGGTAAAGTAGATGTTCGTCGGATATTTGTCCAGCGAGGTCGGGTACGGCTTTCCCGTGCCGTCGTTGTAAATACGGTTCCAGGATACGGGCCAGAGCACGAGCTTCGGCTGCACAAAGTGATAGATCAGCGTATCCGCACCGCCGCCGAGACCGTGGTGGAAGGCACCGATGATATCGCTGCGGATGAAGCTACCGTACCAACGGTAGAGCGCACCCTCTCCGCCCAAATATTTTCCGACCTGACCGCAAACCATATGGTCGCCGCCGCACAGATAGCTCACACCGTCCTCGGTCTCCATGCGGAATACACAAGAGGTGGCGTTGTAATAGCCGAGGAAATCATTGATTGCCAGCTCCTCCTCCTGCGTGTACAGGAAACGGAACTTTACGTCGGCATAATAGAGCGTCTCACCCGTATGCGCCTTGACGAAGGTCACGTTCTCGTTAAAACGCTTCGCCGCGTCGAGCGTACGGTGCTGAAGATTTTTGTCACAATCATTGAGCATGCTGTCGTCGGGGAAATTGCAAACGACCTGACGGAGATCCACATCGCCCTTCCCTGCAAACTGATCAACAAAGTAGCAGAAGCCGCCGACGTGATCCCAATGCGCGTGGGTAAAGATCCACGCCGAAATCACGATGTGATCGGGATCGGGCGCCAGCTTCTTGAGCATGTCGTAGATCAGTGTCTCGGCACCGTCGCCATATGCACTATCAATGATGACAAAGCTTCCGTCTGCCACACGCACGATCTGACAGTTGGCACATTCGGTCGGGTGGCAACGCTCGGTGCCAACGTCGGTCATGATCGTCGGATAGGCACCGCCGAGGCGATCAAAGGCGGGCGCCTCGCAAGCGGGCAGAACCCAGCCCTCCATGCGGGGCATATAGGTCACGTACGCGCGACCGTTGTAAGCATGGTAGCTGAAATATACGGCCTCGGTATCCGAAATATAGGTTTCAAAATGATTCTTGCACAACGGATAGTCGCCGTCAAAATCTGCCGTATAGTACAGCTCGTATTTTTCCTTCAACGCCCCCAGATAGCGTGCCTTGAAGGAGTCGGTCATCTGCTCGTACACGGCCGTATAGCCGCCGTTTCCCGCAGGCGCGATCACGCGTGCCCGTTCTGCGTAGATGATGTTTTCTTTTTCCATGATGAATCCCTTTCTTTTTTGTAATGGTAAAAATAATCAGCCGCGTCCCAGATACAGATCGCGCGTTTCATACGTAGCCACGACAGCCTCACTGCCAAAGAAGGTGAGGATCTGAATGCCGTCATCCGCCACGAACCAGCCGTGCACGCCGTTGGCGTTCGGGGTCTCGTGCCATACATCGGGCGTAAGTCCCGTCGAGAAATATTGGTTGTAGCCGTATTCATACAGCTTATAGGGTGAGCCGTTGTTCATGTACGGCTCGCCGTTCGACTGACCGTTGATGCGGAGCCATGTACCCGGCCACAAAACGATCTTCGGCTTGACCGTCGGATAAATGATATAGTCCGCGCCACCGCCGAGACCGTGGTGGAACATCGTCACGACGTAGCTCTCGAGAAAGCTTCCGTACCAACGATGGATCGCACCCTCGCAGAAGGAATAGCCGCCCCAGATCACGTCCTTGACGGGCTGATCGGCACCGAACAGAACCTTACAGCCACCCGCCGTCACCATCTGCGTCACCATACTCATGGTGTTGCCGTCGTCAAAGTGATCCTGCGCACCGAGGTAGTTCTCCTGCGTATACAGAACGTTGAACTTTACATCGGCGTAATAGAGCACGTTACCGGCGCGAGGCTTGACGATCTCCGTCTTGACACCAAACTTTTTCATGGCGTTCTGCACCTGACTGATATAATTGCTCTCGGTCGAGGTTTTGCACAGCGAGGTAGCGGGATAATTGTATACGATCTGCTTGACGGTAATTTTCGTGCTGGAGGCATACAGATCGGCAAACTGAACGAAGCCGCCCATATGGTCTCCGTGAGGATGCGTCAGGAAAATCGCCGAGATCACGATGTTATTCGGATCGGGTGCCTGCTTTTTGAGGATCTCGTAGATCTCCTCGGCAACCTTGCGGCCTCCGAAGCTACCGTAAGAGGTATCGTACACGATAAAGGAACCGTCGGCAAGGCGAACGATATAGCACATCGCATGCTCGGTCGGATGGAACTCGTAGGTTCCCACCTGCGTCAGAATGGTGGGATATTTTGTGCTGTCCACGGGCGTGTATTCGGGCGCAGAAGCCTTCGGCAGCGTCAGTCCCTCCCTCGGAGAGATCGACAGATACATACGGCCAAAGCTTTCGTGGAAGCCAATATCCACGGTATTTACGTCCGACACATACGTGCCAAAGTAATTCTTCTGCGTTTCTCCGTCGCCGTCAAAGCTCGTTGCGGTATATTCCGTAAAGCCCGCCGCCTTCAATTGCTCGATGTAGGTAGTGAAAAAGTTCTTCGTCACGTCCTCAAAAATGGCCAACTGTGCGCCGTTTCCTGCGGGAAGAAGGCTTTTGGGCGTCACGGACGGAGAAGGAAGATTCTCCAGCACCGACAAAGATAACTCGCTGGTCTTGTAGCCAATCGGCAATGAAATATCGGTCGTTCCGTACAGCGTATTGGCCGCCAACATTCTTTCAAACGCATACAGGGCGTTTTTGTAACCGGCTTCGTTCGTAGCCGCGAGCAAAATTTTATGGTTCAGCACGGTGATCATATATCCGCCCAGCTTCAGATCGGTATAAGCCTCCGCCAGCTCGGGGTACGAGAGACACCCCACGACGATCTCATCTTGCAAGGCGCTATAGGCACTCGATGCATAGAAAAGAGGAAGCTCCAGATCGGTCTTATTCTTGACCTTAGTCACAACTGTGTTGAGCGTCTCCTCCATATAAGGAACGTTGAGACGGTCCTCCTTCGAATATACGACACGGAACGCGGACGAATTGCCCGAGGAAAGCGTCAGCATATCGGCGATCTTGCCCTCGTAATCGGCAATCGGCGCAATCACACCGTCATCGGCCTTGTTCACATAGGTCTCTATGAAATACGTGACTGCCTCGGCCGTCAGCGTATCGGTGTATCCCGCCAGCACGATTTTATGATCCTTCTTGAATACGTGATAGCAAAATGACGGCGTTCCTTCGTAATAGGCTTTCGACGCCGCGCGTGTCGTCAATCCAATCAGAATCTCCTTTTTCTCATCGACCGCATCAACCGTCTCATCGTCCATCATGATCTTTACCTCATCATCGATCAGCGGCTCTATGGTTTCTGCGAGTAGCAGGGCCGCATCTCTGACGACGGTAGAGGCCCTCTCGGGATAGACGATCGTGTATCGGGACAGCTTGATGCCGTCCTCCTCCGAATCGGTCGTCTTTTTCGGAAGCTCGGGGGGCGTCGTTTCCTTACTGCACGCGCCAAACGTACAGATCAGTATCGAAAGGCATATAATACATGCTATCCATCGCTTCATTTGGGTTCCCTTTCTTACAGTAAATTGATCAACCTTCGCTCACGATATTATACCACAATTGTTTTTTGTTGGAATTGTATAATTTCAAATAATATTTATATTTTTCAAGCCTTTTGCCTATACAACATTGCCAAAGATAGAAGGCCAAAAAAAGAATGCCGATGACAGGAGTCATCGGCATTCGAAATAGGATCAGGAATTATGGTAATCGGCACGCGTATCCCAGGTCTGGATCGAGACGTTTCCGTCCTTGAAGGTCACGATCTGGATACCGTCATCGGCTACGAACCAGCCATGTACGCCGTTGGCGTTCGGCGTATCGTGCCATACGTCGGGCTCGAGATCGCTGAAGTAGGTATTATACGAAACTTCATACAGCTTATAAGGAACACCACCGCTATAATAGTTTCCGCCACTGGAATCACCGTTGATACGGAACCACGTGCCGGGCCAAAGCACGATCGTCGGCTTGATGGCAGGATAGACCTCATCGTCGGCACCGCCGCCGAGACCGTGGTGGAACATCGTCACAATGTCGCTCTCCAGGAAGCTTCCGTACCATCGGGCAAGCGCACTTTCACAGAACGGCTTACCTGCATAATAAGTATCCATCGCAGAGTGGTCTGCACCGAAGACGACCTTGCTGCCGTCATCCGTAATCATCTGCGTCACGACCGACGTCGTATTGCCATAGCAGAGATCGGGATCTGCCTCCGTCAGAGCCAAAATGTTCTCGTGCGTGTAGAGCACGTTGAATTTTACGCCCGGATAGTAAAGCACGTTACCCGTATGAGGTACCACGAGCTGAAGCTTCGGACCAAAGCGCTTGACCGCTGCATAAACCTGGCTCTGGTAGGTTCTCTCCGTGCTGGGAAGTGCAGAATCCTCCGAGAAATTAAAGACGCATTGCTTGACGGTGATCGTCTTGTCAGCCGCATATTTGTCTGCAAACTGCACGAAGCCGCCCATATGGTCACCGTGCGGGTGAGAAATGAAGAAGGCGGAGATCACGATATTGTTCGGATCGGGTGCCTGCTTTTTAAGCACGGCATAGATCTCGTCGGCAACAGGAGCACCGTTCAACTCACCGTAAGAGGTATCGTAAACAATGAAGCTACCGTCGGCCAAACGGAGAATGTAGCACATCGCATGCTCGGTCGGATGGTACTCATAGGTTCCGAGCTGCGTCAAAATCATCGGATACTGCGTGCTGTCCACAGGAGTGTAATCGGGCGCAGACTGTCTCGGCAGCGTAAAGCCTTCTCTCGGCGAGACCGTAACGTACATACGGCCGCTCACGCCTTCTCCGCTGCTCGACTTGGCACCCAGATGAAATTCGACGTCAATCGATTTCGTATCGGAAATATACGTAGCAAAGCTGTTCTTGTTCTTTCTTCCGGCTCCGTCGAAGTTGGTCGACGAATACAGCGAAAAGCCCTCGTCCAATACGTTCTGACAGTATTCCTTAAAGAGCGTGTCATCCTCCAGATCCCAGAAAACGGCCGTGTAAGAGCCATCTCCCGCGGGATATACGCCCTTCGGTAGTACGGAGGCACCGGGAACGTTATTGAACAGGCTGACCGAAATCTCTCGCGCGCGGTTGCCCGAAGCAAGCACGGCATTCTTCGTATCCTTGAGCAGGTTAGCAGCCAACAGATCTCCCATCGCCACAACCGCCTTTTCATAATGCTCGGCATTTGTCGCCGTCATAACGATCTTATTGTCGCGAACGATCACGATATAACCGTCAAACCACAGAGAAGCCTTTATGTCCTTGATCGCCTCAAAGCTGTAGCTTCCGATCATGATCTCATAGGCATCGGCGTTATAGGTTGTAGAGGCTAAGCTCTTCGTCAAGGTTACATCCGTTACCGACTTGACCTTCTCAACGACGCCCTCGGCTACGGACTCCAGCTCTGCATTCTGATAAACGACCTTGATATTCGACGCCGTAGCTGCCGAAATCTCAAAGGCCTTTTCAAAGCCGCCCGTGTAGTTTTCTACCACTTTAATTCTGCTCTCGACGGCCTCGTTCAGATAGGTTTCTCCAAAATATTTAACCGCCTTTTCGATCAGCGCATCGGAATATCCTGCCAAAACGATGGTCTGGTCGACGTTGCGAACAGCAAACTCGGCCTTTACGCCCTCGGCATAATAGGCCTTGGAGGCCTCGCGGTTGGTCGCACCGATCAGAATCTCGTAACCCGTCTTGGCTGTCTGATCGTCGGAGATCAATGCGATACTGTCGCCGTTGGCGAGAAGTGCATCGATCGTTGCCTTCAGATTCTCGGCGGCTTTTTTCACCGTATCGGAGGCATCCTTCGGATACACGATGGTGTACTGCGCAAGATGCAGCGTATAGATGGTGGTGTCCACCGGCTCGTCGGGCGTATCATCGCCGCTCGGAGCAGGAGTCGGCGTCGTATCGACGGGATCGACCGGATCGCTATTGCACGATACCAAGACACCGATCCAGCATGTCAAACACAAAATCAAAGCAAGTAAACGTTTCATATGCGGAATCTCCTTACTATCATAGTTTACAAGAATATCATACCATGTTTTGCAAAAAAACAATTGTATTTTTTTGTACTATGTTTGTATTTTTCAACCCATTTCATCGTGCAGAATACACAAAATAATAAAAAAGGCACCGACAGTTTTGCTGTCGGTGCCAAAAATAGCGTAACAAAAGCGGAATGACGCTTACTTATTTTCTGAATGTAAGCCCTGCATATTTCGTAAGGAAGTTCTGCAGTGTTCCGGTTCCGCGAGTGTTGACCACATTCTTGGAGAGAGTCTCCATCTCATCCTTGTACTTACCAAGCTGTCCCTTAACGAACAGCGTGTCGTTGGTCAAGCCGGTCCAGCCCATCAGGTTGGCCGTGTACTCCAGGTCATAAACCTTGGAATCCAGCGTCAGCTGAAGAATTGCACGAGTCTCCGGCTCGGAGGTCAGACGCTCCTTCAGAAGAACCTTCATGACCTCGGTCTCCAGCGTGTTAGAATAGAAGCAGAGAGCCTCGGTGAGCAGAGCGGTTCTTTCTGCATCTCTGACGTTTGCGCTGATAGCAATCGGCTCAAAGCACATGTGTACGAGTGAGTAGTAGCGCTCCTGATCTGCGTCGTACTTCGGGAAAGGCGGATACACAACGGTGTCTTCCATATCCATCTGGTACTCGAGCGCGTCGGTAAAGTTGTTCGAAACGAACAGGGCCTTGCCTGCTGCGAAGTGGTTGTTACCTGCCTCATAGCCGCCGCCCGTATTCTTGTCGTCAAGACGAACGGTCGTGTTGTTGGTATGCGCACCGGTGATGGTCTGCATTCTGTCCATGATACGAAGCGCCTTATCGGATGTAATCGTCAACACGGGCTGATTGTTCTCCACGGTGAAGGCCTTCAGTCCGGACGCCATGTAAAAGTAGCTTGCCGTACGGCAGTCGTAGTAGTAGCCGACCTTATCGTCGCTGTCCACCTTACCGGCCGTACCGCCGTCGTAAGAGCCGAAGCCGATCCACGTCTGGTAGAATTCCTCCCACGTCCATGCGCCGTTCTTCACGACGATTTCATAGAAG
>CAYULZ010000032.1:7820-13684 GCA_964445865.1 uncultured Lachnospiraceae bacterium
CTTCTTACACGAGATCAGAAGCGTTGCCAGCATCATGACCGCCAACAGCATGGCTCAAATCTTTTTCATGTTTCTTTCTTCCTTTCATAAGTTTCGAAAGTGATCTAAGCTTATTATAGCACTCCCCAAAAAAGTTGTCAAGTGTTTTACCGTTTTTCCGGCATCAAACAGAAGAAACAAAAAGAAAAAAAGGAAGAAATGATTTTTCCGAGGGGGATTGCAAAACGGTCGCCAGTTTGTTATAATGATACTATATAACAGATGATCTCATTCCGAACGATCGGAGAAAGGATATTCTATGAAACGAACGAGTGGCGTGCTGATGCACGTCTCCTCCCTTTGGGGAAATCATTCCGAGGGTGCCTTCGGGGCAGAGGCCTTCGAGTGGATCGATTTTCTCGCCGACTGCGGCTTCGGCATCTGGCAGGTGCTTCCCTTCTGCCTGCCCGATGACTGCAATTCCCCCTACAAATCCTTCAGCGCCTTCAGCGGCAATCCGAATTTTATCGACCTCCCCACCCTCTGCCGTGAGGGTCTGATCACCGCCGAGGAGCTCTTGGAAGCCGAACAAAAAACACCCTATTCCTGCGAATTCGAGCGTCTTTCGACCGAGCGCATGGCGCTTCTGGCGCGCGCCGCACACCGTTTTTCCGACACAGCCGCCATCGACGCATTTCTGGCAGAACGTCCGCAGGTCGAGAAATTCTGTGAATTTATGGCGCTTCGCGAGGCCAACGGCGGCAAGTCGTGGAACGAGTGGACGGTCGACGTGCCCGACGAGAACGCGCGCCGCACGTGGCGCTTCACGCAGTATATCTTTGACCGCCAATGGTTGGCCGTCAAGGACTACGCAAACCGCCACGGCATTCGCATCATCGGCGACATGCCGATCTACGTCGCCTACGACAGCGCAGACGTATGGGCGAATCCCTCGGAATTTCTGTTGGATCAGGAGCGCCGTCCCGCTTGGGTTGCAGGCGTCCCCCCCGACTATTTCTGTCCTGACGGTCAGCTGTGGGGCAACCCGCTTTACAATTGGAAGGCCATGAAAAAGAATGGCTACGCATGGTGGCGCGAGCGCATGAAGGCGGCCTGCGCATGGTTTGACGGCGTGCGCATTGACCATTTTCGCGGCATCGAGTCCTATTACACCGTCGCGGCAAGCGAGACGACCGCGCGCAACGGCGTATGGAAAAAGGGACCCGGCATGGACTTTGTACGCGCCATGCGCGAGGTTGCGTCTGACCGCCTGCTCATTGCCGAGGATCTCGGCGACATCACGCCCGCCGTACATAAGCTCGTCGAGCGTAGTGGCTTCCCCGGCATGCGCGTACTCCAATTCGGTTTTCTCGGGGACGAAAGCTCGCCCCATTTGCCGCACAACTATCCCGCGCATTGCGTAGCGTATACGGGCACACACGACAACAATACCCTGCTTGGCTACGTATGGGAGCTTGACGAGGGCACGCGCCGTCGCCTGCTCGCTTACTGCGGCTATACGTCAAGCGATTGGGATCACTCCTACGATGCCATTTTACGCACCATGTTTGCCAGCCACGCAGATACGCTGATCCTACCCGTTCAGGATCTATTGCTTTACGGCAGCGATACGCGCTTCAACACCCCTGGTCGCTCACAGGGCAACTGGAGCTACCGTCTCACGCACGACCAGCTCAAGACGGTCGACCGCGCAAAATTCCGCGAGTGGAATCGGCTGTACGGCCGAGGATAAAATCAAAAAAGTGCTTGGAGGTATATGCCCCAAGCACTTTCCTATTTTTAGATCTGCCGATTCACAACGGTATACAAAATACTGCTCCCCCTCGTGTGCGGACTCTGCAAATGAATCTCTCTTGCGCGATCCTCAAACGCGAGCATCTCCTCGCTCGGAAGCACAGCGGGCTTGCGACCAAGGAAGCGGTCAACGAAGAACGCCGTATTCTCTGCCTGCACCTCAATCAGACGTGCATCGGCCTCGCCCATCGCGTAAGCGCGCATCGCGACGCCCTCGCCTTGGCAAATTCTCTGCAATCTCGGGAAATAATACTGAAGCAAAAATTGCGCGTAGCTGACAAGGCGGCGCGAGCCGTAGCAGCGGTAATGGCGCTCGTATTCGTCTCCCGTTCCCTCGACGGCCACACTCATACCGTTCCGAACGGCCTCGATGATCGCATCGTTCTCGTTTTCCTTGGCAAAGCAAACCGTAAAGTGACCGGGGAAATTCAAGGAATCGTACACGCTGTGCACGTCACTTGAGCCGACCACGGGAATCGAGAGCCCCTCGGCACGCAAATCTCCCCACAGCGCAATCGAAAGGTTCACACCGGGCTGACTCATCGCACCAACCAGCTCGTAGGCATCGAACATCCCGCTCTTCAAAAAGATTTCGGACAGCTCATCACATACGTTGTAGGTTTTGGAATACCCGGGACGCCAATACGGGTGCGCGAAAATGGCAAGTCCACCCGCCTCGTGAATACGGTCGGTTGCCCACATCGCCATCGCATAGCGGCGACGGTACTGCTCGGGGATCGCGGCAGGCACACGCGCTTCATATGCGTCTACCTCGCGGCGGTAGCCCTCCACATCGTCGCAATACTGCTTGCAAACGCTCGATTTACCGCCCACATGCACGATGTGTACGTCGCTATCGGGCGTATGCACCTCCTCACCAAGCACGTGGCAAAGTCCCATGCGAACCCCGCGATAGACCTCGTCGATCTCGTCTCCCGGGTAGTAACGATTATGATCGGTCAGTGCCAAAAAGTCGTATCCCTGCTCGCGGTGATGTCCGGCAAGCTCCGCGGGATCACAGCTACCGTCCGATCGGAAGCTGTGCGCATGCAAATCGCCCTTCAGGGGGCGAAGCTCATACAAATCCTTGCGAACGGCATACATGGCCATTTCCTGTTTGACCGTATCACCGTCCTCCAGTATGACCGTATATTCCTGCTCACCAACAAAGCAATGAGAGAAGCGTACCACACCGCCGTGGGCGGCTACGGTCAGCACCGTCTGATTATTCGGCTCGCGCATGGCGGGCACGTCACTGTTTACGGGGATGATGCGAACCGTGTACTCCTTCCCTTCAAAAAGCAGGAAGGCGCGTCCAATGGGGGCGATCGTCATTTCGGTGATGACGTCGGATAAAACTACCGACGGCCAGATATCATATTTGTGTTTCTTTTGGGGAAGCATGGGGAAAATCTCCTTTTGGTTTTTACAGTCTATTCGTTATTTTTGATTTCTCGTTGCCTTCATGCGGTAAAGCGCCTCGGTAGCCAAACGCGCCTTGGTGACGCTCGCGCTGTCCTTCGGAAAGCAGTAATACAGCGCGTCCTTATTGCCAAGGCCAATTACGTCGCCGATCTCATACCAAAAATAATCGGCGTTGAGGGTATACGAGGCCTGCGGCTTCTGCTCATAGGAGAGCTTGCCGTGACAGCCAACGAGCGAAAATCCGTTTTCGTTGTGGCAAAGGCGGCCGTCGCCGACCGTATAAAGTGCCTTATGATCCACGAGCATGGCGATCGCGACCTCGGTATCGAGACGGTACGTACCGGATTCGAGCTCTGTCTTCACGCACGCGCGTTGATAATCGTACCAATCGGGAATATGCGCAAAGCGCGTCTCGCCCTCGGTTGCCACCAGCCGTCCAAGCTCGTTGAGTCGGTGCGTACGACCGCAGGCATGGCAGGTGAGCAGCTCGCCCTTTCCTTCCATTTGCCCCTCGGCGCCGCATGCGTCACAGCGGTAGAGCACGCGCTCCAGCCCCTCAGCACGAAATGCTTCCGTGATCCTTACGCCGTTTTCATACTGCCACGCAAAGTTGTCAAAGGCAAAGGCCTTGTCAATGCGTACCTCAAGCTCGTCCACCGTCAGTCGCTCGATCTCCTCTGCGGTTGCCAGACACGTTACATCGGCGCTGACCTGAACGCGGCGCAGACGCAGACCGTTATAAAGCGGATCGCGGGCAAACGCGCCGTGCGCCGTGATCATCATAACGGGGCATTTCAAAAGCTTGAGCAAACCGCCGAACTTGGGAGGAAGCACGGTGGCGCGGCCATCAAGACTGTAGCCCGCCTCGGGATACATCAGCACGCTCTGCTTCTTTTTTTCCAGGGCGTATTTCATATCGCGGATCAACCCCAGATCGCTGACAAATTTCTGCGTGGGAATACAGCCGATGCGGCGCATCAACCAACCCTTCCCTACCATGCCGTCGGTCGTACTGACGATCGAATAGGGGCGCGGGAACAGAATTTTCGAGGCGATCTTCAGATCAAGAAAACACGAATGATTCATCAGAATCAGGCACGGCTCCTTCTTCAGTCGCCGACGGTCCTCTTTTGAGATCCGATAGGTAAATCTCGTTTTGCAGAGGGCGCCGATCGCAAGAATACGGATCAGAAGGCGTAGTACAAACCACGGCCGCATCGGCTTTTTATGCTTGGGACGCGGCAGGGCCATGACCTCGTCGTAGGAGCGCTTGACGGTCTTGATCTTCATATTTTTTTCCTTTCTGAAAGCAATCCAAAGTCAAGGGGAACTTTTGCTCAAAAGTCCCCCAAAGCATACGTCAACGGCCATTCATGCCGCGAGTGTTATTCCCAATAGAGCTCCACGAACACGGGAAGATGGTCGGAATAGCGAACGTCGGGCACACGCAGATTTCGGAACTGCATGCCTTGACTCGTAAAGATCCAGTCGATCTTCGCGGCAGGATTACCGTTACGAATAAAGGTATAGGGCGTCGGACCGGGCGAGGTCATCTGGAATATACCCGCTAAACGGGCAATACAATCGCTATCAAAGCCGTCGTTAAAATCGCCCATCACCACGACAGGCGTCGTAATCGTTGCCATCTCCTGCTGGATCAGATCCACCGCCTTCGAACGAGCATCGGTCTTATTATCAAAATGCGAAGAAATTACCGTCAGGATCTTATCGTTGACCTTAATCTCGGCAATAAGCAACGCTCTGCGCTCATAGTTATCCTCGAGCTGTCCCTCTCGCATTGAGATCAAAACCGTACGCGCACTGACAATGGGATATTTACTGATGATGGCGTTGCCGTACTGCGCTTTTCCGTCGGTTTCCGCATATTCGGCATCGAAGGGCGTAGAGTATCCGTCAAGGGCTGCGGCAAAAGCCCAATAATACTGCTCGCCCGTGTCACGGGTCAGCTTTTCGGCCATATACTTGGGCTGGTCGAGTCCGCTTGAGCGAACCATGTTGCGATCGACCTCGTTGAGGCCGCAAATATCTACCTTTTCATCCTTGATGAGCTTGATAATATTGGTCAAGCCCTCTTCTCCGTGAGCAATGTTATAGGTAGCAATATTCAGCCAAACAGGATCGGGGGTCGCGGGAGGCGTCGGCTCCTCGGGCTCGGACGGTTCAGAAGGCTCGGAAGGGTTCTCGGGATCAGAGGGATTAGAGGGCTCGTCCGGCTCCGAGGGCTCGGAGGGAGGCGTCGAATCGGTCGACTCGTCAGAAGCATCGGGCTGTGTCGGTGCTTCGGGAGGAACCGTATCGTCGCAGGAAACCATCACTCCCAGAATCAAGAGACACAAAACGGCCGCTAACATTTTCTTAAGCATAGCAATCTCCTTTTTCAAAGCATTCGTCTCCAAAGTACTTTTTATTGTAGCATAGCGCCTCGCGAATGTCAATGAAGAAAGATAAAAAACATCGAAATAAACAAGATACGCCCCCTTTTTTTGGCAAAAAAGCAAAAGAGTCCGAGGGGCAATTGCCCCTCGGACAGCATTCCAAACGGAATATTCGATACATTGGCGATTAATAGCCAACCTTTTCCCAGCACTCGAACGGAGCAGCCAGCTCTTCGCTGATGTAGACCT
>CAYULZ010000033.1:0-13594 GCA_964445865.1 uncultured Lachnospiraceae bacterium
CGTAGTTATTATATCACAGCAAAAATGGAATTGCAAGAGTTTTTTGAAAAAAAGTTCGACTTTTTTCAAAAAACATTAAAAATCGGACTCCAGCTCCTCACGCAGACGCGCGATGATTTTCTTTTCGAGGCGAGAAATGTAGGATTGTGAGATGCCGAGGCGGTCGGCGACCTCCTTTTGTGTCAGCTCCTTTTTTCCGCCGAGGCCGAAGCGAAGCTCGATGATCTCCCGCTCGCGCGGCTCGAGCGTGGCGACGGCACGGCGAATGGCGCGGCGTTCCTCCATCTGTTCGATTTCAAAGGAAATCACGTTTTCGTCGGTGCCGAGAATGTCGGAGAGCAACAGCTCGTTGCCGTCCCAATCGGTATTCAGGGGCTCGTCGATCGAGATTTCAACGCGGCTGCCGGCGTGCTTGCGGATATACATCAAAATCTCGTTTTCGATACAGCGCGAGGCGTAGGTGGCAAGCTTGATGTTTTTTTCGGCGCGAAAGGTCTGAATGGCCTTGATGAGGCCGATCGTGCCGATCGAAACGAGATCCTCGAGGCCTGCTCCCGTATTTTCAAAGCGCTTTGCAATATATACGACGAGGCGCAGATTGTGCTCAATGAGGATTTCCCGTGCGCGCTCGTCGTCGTCCAGACGCGCGATGATGGCGCTTTCCTCCTCGCGCGAGAGAGGCGGCGGGAGAACGTCCGAGCCGCCTACGTAATGGATGCCGCGCGGGCGGCGAAAAAGGCGTGACGAGACGTTTTTTGCAAGTCTTTTGCCAAAGGAAACGGTCGCGTCGAGCGCTGTGCAAAGTGCACCTGCGAGTATGCCGACGGCGGCTTGCAAATGCTCCCAAAGGGAGAGGAAAAATGCTTTCATGGTGAGATCTCCTTGTCGGTAGAGGTAGCGTGCCTCAAAGCAAAAGCTCGGGCGGCAGTAGGGCGTCGGCTGTGTTTGAAAGGACGGTGGGAACGATCAGTGCATCGACCTCGTGCGGGCCGTGACCGCTGTCGACCGTGACACGGTCGGGACGGAAGGCGAGAAGCATGCGGTTGCCTGTGGCCGATTGCGCGGGAATGAGGCGAATTCTTCCCGTATAGCGTGAGAGCAGGGAGGCGGAGGGAGCGTGCTCTTCCTTGGCTGCTCCCAGCAGATCGGCTGGCAAGAGGCCACGTAAGCGATCGCTCTCAACGACGATGCAGGGCTTGCCGCTGATCGGCTCGCGCAACAGATTACCCGTATCGCAGAGTGCGTGCAGTGCGCGGGAGCTTCCGTTGTATCCGATATGAAGCTCCGCGTGCCGACGTGCGCTTCGCTTGGAAAAGAAGCGGCCGCAGAGGTGGGTGATCAGTCCGCTTACGAGCGCGAGCAGGGCAAAGAGCCAGACCGAAATGCCGTCGGGCTCGGCGTCCCCCAAGGGGAGCTCAAGGCGGTTGAACAGATGAAAGAGGGCGGTCATCGCTCCACCGAGTACCATCGAGATGGCGATGTAGACCAATATGTAGAGAGGAAGCCGTCTCACCTCGCGCGGCCGCAGAAGCGCGACGGTGCACATGAGGGCGCAGGCCGCCATGTCGATGAAGAGTGCGAAAAGCGTGGAGACAGGCAGAAAGAGCGCGAGGTTCGCGTAGACCCCGCCGAGCGCGGCAGCTACGAGCGTTCGTCCAAACGGGAGCTTGACGGAAAGCAGCTTGGCGGTTAGAAAAAAGCATAGAAAATCCATGCTGAAATTGATCAGAAAATAGAGATCGATGTATACCGTCTGCACCATGCGTCCTCACCTCCGTGCTTTCTGGCTTTATTATACGCCGCCGCATGCGCGAAATCTGTCTGAATATGGGAGGGCGGACGGTAAAAATTCTTAAATTTTTCTTTTGTGGAAAACCCCTTGATTTCCGAAAAAAGATGTAGTATAATATATTATGTATGACTATAAAAACGGCCGCACGGTCGGAGGAGGGCTTATGGCTCGCGTTTCCAAGCATAATTATTATCTCGATATCGCACAGACCGTCGCAGAGAGGAGTACCTGCCTGCGCAAGATGTACGGTGCGATCATCGTCAAGGACGACGTGATCGTTTCGACGGGCTACAACGGTGCGCCTCGCGGCAGAAAAAACTGCAACGATCTGCAATTTTGTATGCGGGACAAGCTCCACATTCCGCGCGGCGAGCGCTACGAGCTCTGTCGCTCGGTGCATGCCGAGGCCAATGCCATCATTGCGGCGGCGCGTGAGCGCATGCTCGGTGCGACGCTGTATATGGTCTGCGTTGATCCGACCGACGGTTCACTCGTCAGCGGTACCTCGAGCTGTATGATGTGCAAGCGTCAGGTCATCAATGCGGGTATTGCCGAGGTCATCGTGCGTGACACGAAGGACGAATACCGCATCATCCACGTACAGGATTGGATCGACGACGACGATTCGCTGTCTGGCAAGTTCGGCTATTGATTCAATGAAGAAAGCAACAAACGGCGCACCCATCGCGGTGCGTATGAGAGCATGCCATCTGGCGGACGTCGCCGAATTGGAGCGGCTCTCTTTCGCTGAGCCGTGGAGTGAGGATAGCCTGCGGCTTTTGCTCGGTGAGACGGGCGTGGCTTTCGTCGTTTGCGACGGAGAGCGAGTTGTGGCCTACGGTGGTATGCTTTGCATCGCGGGCGAGGGACAGATCACGAACGTGGCCGTGCTCCCCGAATGCCGCCGACGCGGATACGGTCGCGCGGTGACCGAGGCACTTCTGCACTATGCCGGAGAGAACGGCCTTTTTGAGGTCTCTCTCGAGGTGCGCGCATCGAACGAGGCTGCCATCGCGCTCTACCGCGAGCAGGGCTTCGCTACGTGTGGCACGCGCCGAAATTTTTACCGAAAACCGACGGAGGACGCCCTCGTGATGGTGTGGAAAAATCCGAACGGTACGAACGGGTAAATCCGTTCAGGAAAGGACATTATGTACATTCTGGGACTCGAAAGCTCCTGTGACGAGACCTCGGCGGCGGTTGTCCGCATGGACGGGGACGGGGAGCGACACATTCTTTCGAATATCGTGGCCTCGCAGATCGAGATCCACCGTCTGTACGGCGGTGTCGTTCCCGAGATCGCCAGTCGCGCGCACATTGAGGCGATCAGCGGCATTACCTACGAGGCTCTGCAAACGGCGGGAATCACGGTCGGTGATCTTGGCTGTGTGGCCGTGACCTCGCATCCGGGACTGATCGGCGCGCTCCTCGTGGGTGTCAATTTTGCCAAATCGTTGGCTTATGCGCACAACATTCCGCTGGTGGCGGTCAATCACGTCAAGGCACACGTGGCGGCGGCGTATCTGGAGCATCCCGAGCTCAAGCCCCCTTTTGTGGCCCTCGTCGTGTCGGGAGGCCATACGGCCATTTATCACGTCACCGATGACGTGACCTTCCAAGAGATCGGCACGACGCGCGACGATGCGGCAGGCGAGGCCTTCGATAAGATTGCGCGCGTGATCGGCATGCCGTACCCCGGCGGTGCCGCGATGGATAAGCTCGCGTATGAGGGCGATCCCCGTGCGTTCAAGCTACCGTCTCCCGCGCTTCTC
The DNA here is from genome assembly GCA_964445865.1 of uncultured Lachnospiraceae bacterium. Lineage (GTDB taxonomy): Bacteria > Bacillota > Clostridia > Oscillospirales > CAG-272 > HGM12713. Next base: position 3,565 of record CAYULZ010000033.1, read on the forward strand.
GGCGACACGCTCGACTTTTCCTTCAGCGGCCTGAAAACGGCGGCGCTGAATATCATCAATTCCGAAAGGCAGAAGGGCAATGAGCCCGATCATGCCGATCTGGCGGCATCGTATACTGCCGTGATCGTCGATGCGCTTGTCAAAAAGGTGGGCGCGGCTCTGGACACGGTTGGAAGTGACAAGCTGGTGCTGGCTGGCGGGGTGGCCGCCAATTCCCATATCCGCCGTGCGCTGGAGAACATGTGTGCGGCACGCGGTGCGGCCTTTTACAAGCCGTCGCTCGCACTCTGCTCCGACAACGCGGCCATGGTCGCGGCGGCGGGGTACTTCGAATACGCCGTCGGCCGTCTTGCGGATACGTCGCTGAATGCGTCGGCGTGTGACGAGGATTTTTAACGTACGAAACTTGTAGGGAGGCTGTTCGATGAAACAGGGAGAGCAACAAAATAAAATCGCAGAGGCGTCGGCAAAAGAGGACGCTCGCACTAGCATCAGTTCGGCAGTCATCAAGCGTCTGCCGCGGTATTTTCGTTATCTGCGCGAGCTGATCCGCATGGGAAAGAGCCGCATCAGCTCGGCAGAGCTGTCTGCGATGATGAACGTGACGGCGTCGCAGATCCGCCAGGATCTGAATTGCTTTGGCGGCTTCGGTCAGCAGGGCTACGGCTATAACGTCAACTATTTGTATGCCAATATTTGTGAAATTCTCGGTACGACCAACGGGTACCGCGCGGCCGTGATCGGTGCAGGAAACCTCGGACGGGCGCTCGTGCGCAGTCCTATGTTTGAAAAGCGCGGCGTAGATGTCGTTGCTATGTTCGACGTCGCACCCGAAACGGTCGGACGCACGATCGGCGGTGCGGAGGTCTATGCGATGGACGATATGGAGGAGATTTTGCGTGATCTGCACGTCGATATTGTCGTGCTGACCTTGCCGAAGGAGTATGCCGTGGAGGTTACCGACCGTCTGATGACGACGAAGATCCGCGGGATCTGGAACTTTACGGGCAAGGAACTGGCTATGGGAGAGAGCGGCATTCTGCTCGAAAACGTGCACATCGGTGACTCGCTGATGACGCTCTGCTATGAGATTGCCCGTCGCGAAGACAAAGAAAATAAACAGTAAGGATAGCATTATGGGAAAAGCAACCAAGCAAGTGCTTCGATACCGCCTCGGCCGATTTCCCGAAAATCTTGACGATCTTCTGGCCAGCGCCGATGAGACCGATCTGAAAATCCTTGTTGCGCTCCAGATGGCGGCCGATAAGGACGGAACGGTCGATCCGATGCCCGATCTGCACGAGCTGCTCGGCCTCGAGAAGCCCGAGGTCGACGCATCGCTGAAATTCTGGCGCGGCGCAGGGCTGCTCGGCAACGGGAAGCGGACGCCCGAAAGAACGGAAAAGGCCGATCAAAAATCGGAGAAAACCGAAAAGCAGAAAGAGAATAAGCCCTCGGTAAGCGTTGAAACGGCGCACCGAAACGGTGCGGTTGCGCATCGGGGCGTGGTGGCATACGAAACCGTCGAGCTCGCCGAGCTTTTGGAACGTCGCGGCGCGTTGGCGGGGTTTGTGACTGAGGCACAGCGCGTTTTGGGAAAGACCATCAATTATTACGATACCAGCATCGTTGTCGGCCTGGTCGATCAGCTCGGCTTTGAGGAGGAGGCGGTGCTTGCGATCCTCGCGTATGCCGTTCGTCGGGGAAGGGCGACCGTGCGCTATGCCGAGAAGATCGCGCTGAATCTTTACGACGAGGGACTGACAGCGACCGAGGAGGTCGTTGCGCGCATTCACGTGATCGAGCGGTCGGCCGAAACGCTCTCGCAGATCCGCACACTGTTCGGTATGGGCTCGCGCGCACTGTCGAGTACCGAGAAAAAGCTCTTTACCAAGTGGACCGAGACCTATGGCTTTGACATGGACGTGATCCGCATGGCGTATGACATTACGATCGACGCGATCCACGCGCCCGTGCCCAAGTATGCGGGCAGTATTCTGGATAAATGGTACACCGAGGGGCTACGGACGGCGCGCGACATTGAGGAGTTTGAAAAAATGAAAAAGGGCGCGGCGGGAAAGCCCGACGTTGGCAAGAGCTACGACGTAGACGACTTTTTCGAGGCATCGCTCAAGCGAAGCTACGAGGCCTTTGACAAGGAGCTTGACGGCGCCAAATAAAAATGAGGACGGATAAGCATGGGATATAACAGAGAGGACTACGTTCGCATCAAGGCAGAGTATGCGACCAAGTACATACGGGCGAGAGAAAAGGCCGACGCGCGGCGCGAGGAGCTTTACGGAGTGATCCCCGAGGTGCGCGAGCTCGACCGCATTCTTTCGCGAACGGGTCTTGAGATCATGGCGGTTATCACCAAGGAGAGCCGTGAAACGGCTGATGAGAGGATCGCATCGCTCAAGGCGCGCAACGGCTCGCTTCTCGAGAAGCGAGCACAGCTTCTGGTCGCGCACGGCTATGCGCCCGATTATTCGGACATCAAATACGAATGCGAGGCCTGCGGCGACACGGGCTTTGTGAATACGAAGATGTGTGACTGCATGCGGCGTGCACTTGTGCTCGCAGGCTACGAGTCCTCGGGACTCGGAGGGCTGATCCGTACGCAGAGCTTTGACAATTTCTCTCTCGAATATTACCGCGCAAGCGGCGACTACGAGATCATGAAGCGAAGCGTGGCGGCATTGCGCCTTTTTGGCGAGAGCTTTTCGGAGGATACCTACCGCAACTATCTGCTCGTCGGCGGCACGGGACTTGGCAAGACGCATCTGTCGACGGCATTGGCAAAGACGGTGATCGACCGTGGCTTTGATGTGCTGTACGTGACGTCGGTCGGCATGATCGGCGACTTTGAGGAAAAGCGCTTCGGGAACGGTGAGAGCGAGCGCGATACCTCGCGCTATTACGACGCACAGCTTTTGATTATCGACGACTTCGGCACCGAGGTGGTCAATCAGTTTACCGTTTCCTGTATGTACGACGTAATCAATGCGCGGATCAACAACCGCAAGAGCACGATCATCAATACGAATCTTTCCCATAAAGAGGTGGAGCAGAAATACGGCGAGCGCATTGCCAGCCGTCTGTTTGGGGAATATAACCCCATTCGCTTTACGGGTATTGACGTCCGTCGGCAGAAGCTGACGAGAAAATAAGAAAAAGGGCCGTACGGCCCTTTTTGCATGCCCTCACGGCTATGGGCTGTGCCCGTAGGCGTATGGCGTTTTACTGAATAAACAGCAGTAGGATCAGGAGTAGCACGAGGTCATCGTTTTTGCCCTCCTGCGAGATCAAAAGGATCAGACCGATGAGAAGCAGCTCCTCAAAGCCAATGCCGTCACCGTGCGAAAAGAGCTTGAACGGTAGGTGCAGGCCGAACGGTGGGGACGTGTGCCCGACGGGTACGTGCGGTTCGCTCGGCTCGGAGGGGGGATTGTCGCCGATCTCCTCGCGGACGTTCTCCACCTCGGGCGGTGGGGCGGGGGGCTCACTTTCCTTTGACGGCGGCATCTCCTGCTCGGGGGGGATGCCGCGAAAGGCGTTTCCGCTATAATTTTCGGGCACGCGCATGCCTCGCGGAAAACGCCCCGATGGGATTCTCGTATACATGACAGCCTCCTTTTTAGGTCAGCTTTTTGAACAGCTCGGATACCCGCGAAAGCTGAATGATAGTATCAATGGCCTCCGCACGGCCTCGGCTGACGTAGGGCTTGAGTGCCCGAAGCAGACAGATTCTCTGATCGTCGGCCTTGGATGGTGAGCCCTTGCCCGATAGAGAGGAGAGGAGCGGCGCGATGGCCGCTACCGTGTCGCCGAGATCGCCGAGCGGCGGTGTGCTTGCTACGGCGGGTAGATTCTCTCCCGCCACTGCGGCAGATGTATCGGCCACAGTGGCTTGTGGCTCAGCGGTGCTCGCCGTCGGGGACGTACTTGTCTTGCCAAGCCCGATGGCCGATGCAACCGAGGCGAGCAGGTCGGGGTTGGCGAGGAGCTTTTCAATGGCGTCCGAGATCGCGGGCGAAGCAGACGGCGCGTCGGGGGCGGAATTTTGCGGCGTCTCGGGAATGTGCTCCATACCGTTCACACGCCATCACCTCCTTTTGTTGCGGTTGGCCTCGTATTGCTCGGCAATGCGTTGCAGATCAGCGTCACTCGCACTGCCGAGTGCTTGGCGAATGCTCTGTATGTCCTTGGGATCCATATGAAATTCTGCGGGATCCATGCCGCTTTGTGCAATGAGACGGGCAATCACGGCCGAGAGCTGGCGGTCGTTGAGAGTAAGCAGCTTTTCTAAAGAGGCGCGGTCGATTTGCATGGTGATTCCTCCGTTGCTGATGGAAAGTAGGGAAAATTATTTCCTCATAGGCAGTATATGCAAAAAAATCAAAAAAGTGTACCCGTATGTCACGGCTCGTTTTCTGATATTTTGCTGGACAAATGTAAAAAAGTATGCTATACTGTTATATAAGAATGCGCAAACGCCGTTTGCCCTCAAAAAAAGAGCACTGCAACGCGATGCTCGGAAGGACGTTATATGAAACACAGCTTTATTATCAACCCCGCTGCAGGAAAGGGAAAGATCGCCTCGGGCCTTGCTGAAAAAATCAAGGAGACTTGCCGTGCGAGAGAGCTGGATTTTGAAATATACTTTACGAAGGACGTGGGAGATGCGACCGCTTACGTGCTTCGCGCAGGCGCAGAGCGCGACAGAGACGTGCGCTTTTATGCATGCGGCGGTGACGGAACGCTGGGAGAGACGGCGCGCGGCATTATGTTGCTTGAAAATCGCGATGACGTCTCGCTTGGATTGTTTCCCATCGGAACGGGCAACGATTTCGTACGTAATTTTTCATCGGGAGAGAAATTTCTTGATGTGGAGGCACAGCTCGACGGCGAAGCACTTAATGTTGACGTGATCCGTTGCAACGATCGCTACTCGATGAACATCGTCAACATTGGCTTTGATTGTGAGGTTGTTTGCGATACTAATAAGCTCAAAAAGAGCCCCTTGATCCCCTCGAAGCTTGCTTACATAGCGGGTCTTGTCAAGACACTCGTGCGCAAGCCGGGTGTGGATATGACGATCTCGGTCGACGGTGGTGCGTCACAGAAGCATCATTTTCTCTTGACGACCTTTGCCAACGGTTCCTTCTACGGCGGCGGGTTCCATTCCAATCCGTTGGCATCGGTGACGGACGCTCAGCTCGACTGCCTTCTGGTTCGCGATATTACGCGCCGCAAATTCATCACCCTCGTCGGCGATTATAAAAAGGGAACGCATCTGACGCCCAAATTTGAAAAGATCTTAAAGAATTTCAAGGGGCATGCGGTAGACATGCTTTTTGACGGCGAGACCAACGTCTCGGTTGACGGCGAGATCGTGCGCGTGAGGGAGCTTCATTTGTCGGTGATCCCCGAAGCCATCAAATTTCTGATCCCGAAGGGCGCAAGTCTGCTTGGCGGCTGTCGGAAGCAGACAGCGGCAACGGTATAACATGCAGCTCTTGGTTTTATCGGATTCGCACGGGCGCGCGGATCGCGTACGCGAGGTGATCGCGCGCGGGCGTGGCGCTGATATGATTCTCTTTCTCGGGGACGGCCTGCGCGATTTGGATATCGTCGAGCCCGAGCAGGCGGCACGGCTCTGTGCCGTGCGCGGCAACTGTGATTCCTTTTTGGCCTCCGATGTGCCCGAGGAACGCTTTTTGGCTCTCGGGGAATATCATATACTGATGATGCACGGGCATACTCATAACGTAAAGGCCGGCTGGGAGCGCGCCGCGGCTTATGCGGCCGCGCGGGGCGCGGATCTGCTTCTTTTTGGCCATACGCATGAGCCGATGATGACCTATCTGCCTGCCGGTATGCACGTGGGGGATACGGTGCTTGCGAAACCGATGTACGTATGCAATCCGGGCAGTCTCGGTGCACCGAGGCAGGGCGGGCCGTCATACGGACGCATCGATCTGCGCCCGCAGGGCATCGTCTGCTCGCATGGCACGCTATTGTAAAAATAAAAAAATCGGAAGCCTGACGGCTCCCGATTGAAAATATTGATTTTTCAGAATGCGACCTCGATCGCTTCGTCCTCAACGGGGGCATTTGCGGCCTCCTCGTCGGCGCGCTCGCGTTCGATGCGGTAGGCCTCGATGACGGCCTGCTCGAGCATGCCGCGGAACTGCGCGTTGATGGGATGAACGATGTCGCGGTAGGTATCGTCGGGGTTCTTGCGGCTGGGCATGACGATAAAGAATTTATCGCGTGCATAGATCACCTTGATATCGTGAACCGCGAGCTGACCGTCAAAGGTGACCGAAACAATGGCCTTCATTGGACCCTCATCAAACAATTTTCTGACTTTAATGTCTGTGATCTGCATTTTTTATTCCTCCATGTGAGATAAAATTGACGTAAGCTTCAATCTGGATATATTATACATGCCGAATTTGACGGTTATACAAAGGGAATAAGTTTTTTTTGTGAACGTTCATGAACGGAACGGAAAAAGACAGTCGTTTTTTGCGACAAACAGGCGAAAAACGGCGAGCCCATGGCCGCCTTTGACGGGCGGAGAGCGGAGGGAATCGTATGGCACTCGAAAACACGCATTACGGCGCGGTGGCGATCCGCGCGATGCTGGGTGACTGCAAGAGCATATTTTTTATCGGAATCGGCGGCATCAATATGTCGTCGCTCGCGCACGTGACACATGGGCGCGGCTACTGCGTGGGCGGATCCGATCGCGTACGCACGGCACTCGTCGAGCGGCTGGCGCGAGAGGGCATCGAGATCTTCGACGGTCACGCGGCACATCATCTCGACGGCTACGATGCCGTCGTCTACACCGTGGCCGTAGGGGCGGATAATCCCGAATACGTCGAGGCAAAGCGGCGGGGAATCCCTTGTATTTCGCGCTCGGATTACCTCGGCTATCTGATGACCGATTACCGCATGCGCGTGGGCGTTGCCGGTACGCACGGCAAGAGCACCTGCACGTCGATGTGTGCCGAGATCCTTCTCGGTGCCGACGCAGATCCTACGGTGCTTTCGGGTGCGGAGCTTGCCCGTATGGGGGGCGCATATCACGTCGGCGGCAACGAGCTGTTTGTGTTTGAGGCCTGCGAATACATGGATTCCTTTCTCGATTTCAACCCGACTGTCGCGGTGGTGCTCAACGTCGAGCTCGATCACGTCGATTATTTTACGGGGCTTGATCATATGCGCACCTCCTTTGGTCAATTCATGGCGCGGGCGGGGCAGAGAGGCGTAGCCGTTATCAACGCCGACGACGCGGATACGATGCGTGCCGCGGCTGAATTTGACGGTGAGAAGTTGACCTTCGGTATCGAGAGCGAGGCGGCGCGCGTACGCGCGACCGGTGTTCATACCGTGAACGGCAAATACGCCTTCCGCATTCTTTTCGACGGCGTACCGCTTTGCGATGTGACGCTTGCCGTTTCGGGCTATCATAATATTTACAACGCACTCGCCGCTGCCGCCGCCTGCCACGTGTGCGGCATGACGGGCGACGAGATCGCGCACGGACTCGCTGCCTTTACGGGGGCACACCGACGCATGGAATATCGCGGTACCTGCAACGGCGCGGCGCTCTTTGACGACTACGCGCACCACCCGACCGAGATCGCGGCCACGCTTTCGGGTGCACGCAAGCTGACGGACGGTCGGCTGTTCTGCGTGTTTCAGTCGCATACCTACTCGCGCACGCACGCATTGTTTGATGCGTTTGCCGACGCGCTTCGCCTTGCCGACCGCGTGCTCGTGACCGATATTTACGCGGCGCGCGAGACCGATACGAAGGGCGTGACGCCAGCGCGGCTTGCCGCGCGCATCGGTGCCGATGCCGAGGCGGTCTCAAGCTTTGCGGCGGCGGCTGACGTGCTCTCGCACGAGCTGCGAGCGGGCGACGTGGCCGTCATTATGGGGGCGGGCGACGTATACAAAGTTTTTGATTATCTGGGAGAAGGTCATGGGATGTGAGGGCTACGGCGCGTTGGCGCGCGTCTACGACCGCCTCAACGCCGATGTGGATTACGGCGCGTGGGCGGATTTCATCGAGGCGGGCTTTGTGAAATTCTTGGGCGGGAAGCCCGAGCTTGTGCTCGACCTCGCCTGCGGTACGGGGACGATGACGCGCCTGCTCGCGGCGCGTGGCTATGATATGATTGGCGTAGACGGAAGTGCCGATATGCTCTCGGAGGCCTACGCGCGCGGCAACGGAGAGGGGAAGATCCTGTATCTGTGCCAGGATATGCGCGAATTTGAGCTTTACGGCACGGTTGGCGCGGTGATCTCGTGCTTGGACAGCGTCAATTATCTGTTGTCCGAGGAGGATCTTGCGAGGACCTTCCGCGGCGTACATAATTATCTCGACCCCGACGGACTCTTTCTCTTTGACGTCAATTCGCCCTACAAATTCTCACAGATCTACGGCAATAACGCCTACGTGCTCGAGGACGAAACGCCCGAGGGCGGCGCAGTTTATTGCGGCTGGCAGAATGAGTACGACGAAGAAAGCGGCATCTGCGACTTCTGGCTCTCGCTGTTTGAGGAGTGCGAGGACGGGGAACACTACCGTCGCTCCGACGAGCATCAGCGCGAGCGGTGCTATACTGAGGAAACGCTTCGCCGTCTGCTGAGCGACGCGGGCTTTGAATGGCTCGGTATCTTTGGCGGCTATGATTTCTCTGTACCGACCGAGACGACCGAGCGGTGGTATATTGTCGCACGGGCGAAGAAATAAACGATAAAACGGACAAAATAAAGGAAGAAATACGATGAAGAATCAGCAATCTACCATTCTGCGTGCCATGACTGCCGACGGCAGTGCGCGCATTCACGTCATCAACGCGACCGCGATCGTAAACGCGGCCTGCGAGATCCATAAAACCGCCCCCACGGCAACGGCTACGCTCGGTCGTCTCTTGACAGCAACGTCGCTTATGGGCTGTATGCTGGGGGAAAAGGACAATACCATTACCGTCACACTCGGCGGCGACGGCCCTGCCGGCCGCGTGATCGCCGTCGGCGACTACTACGGCAACGTCAAGGGTTATATTCAAAATCCCGACGTCGATATTCCGCGTAAGTCGAACGGTAAGCTCGACGTGGGCGGCGCAGTCGGCCGAGGCATGTTAACCATCATTCGCGATATGGGCGACGGCGAGCCGTATACGGGCTCGATTCCGCTCGAGAGCGGAGAGATCGCCGAGGACATCGCGGCCTACTATGCCAAGAGCGAGCAGGTTCCGACGCTTTGCGCTCTCGGCGTGCTCGTCGATACCGATTGCACCTGCCGCGCCGCGGGTGGTTTACTCATTCAGCTCTTGCCCTTTGCCAATCCCGATACCGTGACGGCACTTGAAAAGAATATTCCTGCGCTGGCCAATATTTCGAAGCTCTTTGACTGCGGACTTTCCAATCAGGAGATCGCCGACATTGCGCTTGAGGGGATCGAATACGACGTGTTTGACGAGCTGGAGGTTGAATACCGCTGTGATTGCTCGCGTGCACGCATTGAGCGCGCCTTGATTACACTCGGAGAGAGTGATCTTGAAAAGATGCTTGCCGAGCAGGCCGCGGAAGGGAAGCCCGAGGAGCTGGAGGTCGGCTGTCGCTTCTGCGGACGGAAGGAAATCTTTACCCGCGAGGATATTGCGGAAATGATGAAAAAGGCGAAGGCGTAAAAAGTTGAAAAAAATAAAAAAACGGTCTTGACAAGACCGATGGAATATGGTATAATACTCCCTGCTGACGAACCGAATGAAAAAAATATTTCGAAAAAATCGAAAAAACTTTTCAAAAAGGTATTGACAAACCAAAAAAGTTGTGCTATACTTTTAGAGTCGCCGCAAGGAGACCATGGGAGCATAGCTCAGCTGGGAGAGCATCTGCCTTACAAGCAGAGGGTCATAGGTTCGAGCCCTATTGTTCCCACCATATATGGCCCGGTAGTTCAGTTGGTTAGAACGCTAGCCTGTCACGCTAGAGGTCGACG
>CAYULZ010000034.1:0-9422 GCA_964445865.1 uncultured Lachnospiraceae bacterium
GGCTTATTCGGACAGGCGGAATGCTTGTGCAAATAGAATCCGAAGGTAAGACCGCACAGACCGACCTTCAAAAGAATGATGGTCAGGAGCGCCTCTAGGATCTTGTCCTGCGGAAAGAGTGCCACAATATAAGAAAGCGGGCTTGCCAGATAGTAGGCGTACATGCCCATAAATTCGCCGCCGAGCGCACGGAAGAAGGTATACAGCAGCGAGCCCTCGCCATAGACCATGTTGCGCAGAGCTTCGTAGAAATAGACGTACTGACCGTTCAGGTCAAGCACGAGTACCGAGCCCTCGCCGAAGGGGTGAATCTCCATGGCAAGGTAGACAATATACATCAGGATAACGGGAACGATAAAGCAAAAGGCGAGGTAGGAGGCAGCGCTCGCACCGATGCGCTCTTGAACTGACAACGCAAGCGTTCGGGGAGAGCGAAGCCTGCTGACGATCCGATGGAACGGAGAGGCGGTGCGATCACTCATGAGGACGCTCCGGACGATTCCGGGTCATGCAGAACCCGCTTCGTGCTTTTCTCCAGCTTGATGCGATCAATCGTCATATCGTGTCCGCAGCCCACGCAGACCATGCGGATTTCACTGCCGACGCGCAGGATCTTAAACGCGTAAGATCCGCACGGATGCGGCTTTTTTAGCTCGACCGTATCTCCTACTTGAAATTTGATGATATTCATAGCATCGTTCTCCCGAAATGATGGCGTTAACGGTGGTGTATGCGCACGCGCGATACCCATATATTATATTTTATCATATTATCAATAATTTGTAAATAAGTATTCAAAATTTTACAAAATGATAAATTCTTCTTGCTTTAGCGAAAAAAATGTGATATAATGTACGGTGGATTATTATAAGGAGGCGCATATGATCATTCTTGGGATCGACCCCGGACTTGCCATCGTCGGTTGGGGCGTGGTTGAATACAACGGATCGCATTTTCGTACCCTTGGATACGGCTCGATCCAGACACCGGCCGGCATGCCGACCGAGCAGCGCCTTTCGGAAATCTTCGATGGCCTTACGAAGCTGATCGAGACCTATCATCCCGATGAGATTGCGGTGGAGGAGCTTTTCTTCAACACCAACCAGACGACGGGTATCCGTGTTGCGGAGGCGCGCGGTGTCATTATTATGTGTGCATACCGACACGGCGTGAAGGTCTTTGAATATACGCCGCTTCAAGTCAAGCAGGCCGTGGTTGGTTACGGACGGGCAGAGAAAAAGCAGGTCATCACCATGGTGACCATGTTCTTGGGACTTCAGCGTCCGCCCAAGCCTGACGATACGGCAGACGCCCTAGCCATTGCCGTGTGTCACGCCCATTCGGGCTCATCGCGCTTGGCACAATATTATAATCAGAAGTAACGGACGGAGATCAATATGTGGATCGCAGATCAATGGAAGGATTATGAATTGCTGGATGCCTCGGACGGCGAACGTCTCGAGCGATGGGGAACGTATATTTTGCGTCGTCCCGACCCGCAGATCATCTGGAAAAACGAGGCGCGTCACCGCGCATGGAAGCAGGCAGACGCCGTCTATAAGCGCTCCTCCAAGGGAGGGGGCGGTTGGACGGAGAACCGACTGCCCGAGCATTGGAATATTTCGTATCGCAGCTTGACCTTCGTGCTCAAGCCCATGGGCTTCAAGCATACGGGACTCTTTCCCGAGCAAGCGGCAAACTGGGATTGGTTTTCCGAGCTGATTCGTCGTGCCGGACGGCCGATTAAGGTGCTTAATCTCTTTGCCTATACGGGAGGTGCCACGATCGCGGCTGCGGCTGCGGGTGCATCGGTGGTGCACGTAGACGCCGCCAAGGGTATGGTCGCACAGGCCAAGGAAAATGCGGCTCTGTCGGGGCTTGCCGACGCGCCGATCCGTTATATCGTGGACGACTGCAAGAAATTCGTCGAGCGTGAGATCCGTCGAGGCAATCGCTACGACGCGATCATTATGGATCCGCCCTCTTACGGGCGTGGCCCTTCGGGCGAGATCTGGAAGATCGAAGAGAGCGTTGACGAGCTCGTCGGCCTTGCCGCGTCGATCTTGTCGGAGGAGCCTCTGTTCTTCCTGATCAACTCCTATACCACGGGACTTTCTCCCATGGCCATGCAATACATTCTCGGCCTGAAGGTTGCCTCGAAGCACGGCGGCTACCTGGAGGCGGGCGAGCTCGGACTTCGCGCAACCCGTACGGGACTTGCGATCCCCTGCGGTGCCAGCGCCAGATGGCAGCAGACACCCCCAAAGCCGTAAGGCCAATACATTTTTGAAATTCGGTGAAGGATAACCATGAAAGAGCCTTTTATCAAGGTGGAGGATCTCTCCTATCGCTACGACGGAGAAAATCCCCACGCCAGCCCCGTTCTGAATCATTTGTCGATGGAGATCGCCGAGGGCGAGTTTGTTGCCATTCTCGGTCAGAACGGATCGGGAAAATCGACGCTGGCAAAGCTTTTGAATATGATTTTAACGCCAACCTCGGGCAAGATCGTGATCGGCGGACGGGATATTACCTCTCCCGACCTCTCCGACGAGGAGCTGCTCGACCAGCGCAAGCAGGGCGGAATGGTTTTTCAGAACCCCGACAACCAGCTTGTTGCGACCGTCGTTGAGGACGACGTGGCCTTCGGTCCCGAGAACCTCGGCGTTCCCTCGGCAGAGATCCGCGAGCGCGTGGACCGTGCGCTTGCCGACGTCGGCATGTCGGAGTATGCCAAGCACGAGCCGCATCGACTTTCGGGCGGCCAAAAGCAGCGCGTGGCTATCGCGGGCATTATGGCGATGATGCCGCGATGCATCATTTTTGACGAATCAACGGCCATGCTCGATCCGATCGGAAGAAAAGAGGTCATGGATCAGATCCTGCGCCTCAACCGTGAGCAGGGAATTACGGTTCTGATGATCACGCATTATATGGAGGAGGCCGCTATGGCGGACCGTGTCCTCGTTCTGGAGCACGGAGACGTGTTGCTGGAGGGAACACCCTCTTACGTATTTGAGCAGGAGGCGGTTCTTCGCACCTGCGGTCTTGGCGTACCCCAGTGCACCGAGCTTGTACATCGCTTGCGCGAGGACGGCTTTTTGCTGGATGGCGCATGTCTGACGCCCGAGCAATGCGTGGAGCTTTTGCTGGCACGCATGGAAGGAGGGGAGAGTCATGGCTGAGATCGTTCTTCAGCATATCGAATATGCACACGGCAAGGATACGCCCTATGAGATCCATGCACTCAAGGATGTCTCCATGCAGATCCCGAGCGGCAAGATCACGGGCATCATTGGACACACGGGCTCGGGAAAATCGACGCTTGTGCAAATGTTCAACGGGCTTTTAAAGCCACACGCGGGTAGCGTATTGCTCGATGGCAGAGATATTTGGGCAAAGCCGAAGGAGATCCGCCGGGTTCGTTTCCGCATAGGCATGGTTATGCAGTATCCCGAATATCAGCTCTTTGAGGAGACCGTCGAGAAGGATATTGCCTACGGCCCGCAGAATATGGGGCTTTCCGAGAGTGAGATTCGCGAGCGCGTATACGAGGCGGCGGCCTTTGCCGGCCTGGAACCCGAGCTGCTCGAAAAATCTCCCTTTGACCTGTCTGGCGGACAAAAGCGCCGTGTGGCCATTGCGGGTATCATTGCCATGCGCCCCGACGTGCTAGTGCTTGACGAGCCTGCAGCAGGACTGGACCCGCGTGGTCGCGAGTCGATTTTCGGAAACATTCTCGAATATCAGCGCAAGAGCGGAACGACGGTGGTGATCGTAAGCCACAGTATGGAGGATATGGCGCGTCTGTGCGATTTTCTCCTCGTGATGGATCACGGTAGTGTTGCGATGAAGGGAACGCCGACCGAGATCTTTTCGGACGCCGAGCGTCTTTCGCAAATCGGTCTGGACATTCCGCAGATCACGAAGCTGATGCTTCTTCTTAAGGCGCGCGGCTTTGACGTCAACTGTGCCCATTATACCGTCGACGGTGCGTATGAGGAAGTTCTGAAATTATTAAAAAAATGAGTGGTTGGAATTCATGAAAAATATTGCAATCGGACAGTATTATCCGTCAGGCTCGGTCTTGCATCGGCTCGATCCGCGCATGAAGATCGTCTTAACTGTCCTGTATATTGTTTGTTCATTCCTTTGTAAAAATATATGGAGCTTTGTCTTGCTTCTTCTGTCCTCGTTGGTTTTGATTCTGATTGGAAAAATTCCGCTCAAAACCGTGCTGGGCGGTCTGAAGGCGGTATTGATCATTCTGATTTTGACGTCGCTGATCAACGTCTTTCTGACGCGGGGCGAAACGCCGATCTTGGAATGGAAATTTATCCATATTTACGTAGAGGGCATTTATGCCGCGATTTTTATGATCATACGCATTGCGACCCTAATCATCGGAACGGGAATGCTCTTGACCTATACGACGACACCCATTGAGCTGACCGACGCCCTTGAGGATCTGCTCTCTCCGCTCAAGAAGCTCCATGTGCCGGTACACGAATTTGCCATGATGATGACGATCGCATTGCGCTTTATCCCCACGCTTGTCGAGGAAACCGACAAGATCATGACGGCGCAAAAGGCGCGCGGCGCGGATTTCTCGCAGGGCGGCCTCGTTCGTCGAGTCAAGGCACTCGTACCCATCATCATTCCGCTTTTTGCGTCGGCCTTTAACCGCGCGGGTGACCTCGCCATCGCCATGGAAAGCAGATGCTATCACGGCGGTGAGGGACGAACGAGAATGCACGTTCGCCATCTGCGTGCGGTTGATTGGATTCCGTTGATCGTGATCGTGGCGTTCGGTGCCGCGCTGATCCTTCTGAATCGATGGGGATTCGGCTATACGATGCCGTAAGCGAGGCGAACGGTATGAAGGCTTTACTTTACGTATCCTTTGTCGGAAGCGCCTACTGCGGCTATCAAACCCAGCCGAACGGCGTGACCGTTCAGCAACGCTTGAATGAGGCGGCCGAGGCGCTGTTTGGCTATCCCTGCGACATCGTCGGGTGTAGCCGTACCGATAGTGGTGTCCACGCCAATATGTTTTGTGCCACGGTCTCCAAAAAGGGGGAAAATCGCTTGGATACCTCCGTTCCGATCGCCGCACTGCCGCGTGCGTTGTCATCGTATTTGCCCGAGGACATTTCGGTTTTTGCGGCCGAGGAGGTGGAGGATTCCTTCCACCCGCGTTACGATGTGCATTATAAGGAATATATTTATCGCATCTGGAATCGCCCCGCACGCAATCCCTTTTTGCGTGATCGGGCGTGGCATTGTCCCAAGCCGATTGACGCCGATGATCTGCGCCGTATGAATGAAGCGGCTGCTACCTGGATTGGCACGCACGACTTTGCCTCTTACATGGCGTCGGGCTCAAAAATTACCGACACGGTTCGGAGCGTGCGTGAGGCCGAGGTTACCGATGACGGCAACGGAACGATCACGTTCCGTGTATCCGCCAACGGCTTTTTGTACCACATGGTACGAATTCTTGCGGGAACACTTATGGACGTGGCCTACGGGAAGCTCTCACCGGAGGAAGTCGTGAAGATCACCGAGGCGCGCGATCGATCGCGAGCCGGGCAGACGGCACCGGCGTGCGGCCTGTATCTTAATCGCGTGGTTTATTAAAAAAATAAAGAAAAAACAGGGAAAGGAGAAGCGCATGAAAAATCCGTTTTCGAGAAAAAGCAAAGCGGAAGCCGAGGAACGAGACGATGCTGTAAAAAACGGATCGAGGCTCTCGGATTTTGCTGAAAAGGTCGGGCGCTTCTTCAGTCCCGAGCCGCAAAAGGAAAAGGTTTTGCGGCATGAGGCTTTTCAAGCGGCAGGAGATGTATATTACGCCTCGGTCAGCGCAGGCTATAAGGTCGCACAGCGCTTTCTTTGGCTTTTATTCATTCTCTTTATGCTTCTTTCGATTCTCTTTAACTATAAGGAGATCACGTACGATAATTTCTTTTATCTGATGCGCGATTTTTCAAGCGCGGTAGATGCGGAAACAACGAATTACGAAACGGTCTCTTACGAGTCCTCGCCTGGACAGCATTTTGCTTTGTATCGCGGCGGCGTGGCCGTTGTCAGTCCGTCGGGTGTTTCGGCCTTTACGGCAACGGGACGGCGTACCCTGCAGGCGGAATCGGATTTTTCCGCGCCCTTCGTGGTTTGCTCTGATCAGTATATGCTGGTTTACGATACGGCAGGGAAAACCTTTTCGGTATATAACTCCTTTGCCAAGGTCTATACGGAAAAGCTGACCTATCCCGTAACGGGAGCGTGCTTTGCCGAGGACGGAAGCTTTGCCGTTATTACGCGCGAGGCCGACCGTCACGCGGTGGTACACATCTACGATAAGGATTTCAACCGAGATACCTATAAATGGAACGCCTATATGTTCGACGTCGCTATGGATAGCGATCGGGATCTCGTCGCGTTCGTATATTACGGCGCCGGCGACGGAACGGGAGAGACCATGATCTCGGTGCGTAAGAAATCCACGCTTGAGGAAATCACCACCGTAAATTTGAAGGGCGAATTTCCGTTGGATTGCGGATTTATGGAGAATAATAAGTTTGCACTGATTACCAACGGTGCAGTCAGAATCTTCGACGACTCCTTCGAGGAAACGGTTGCACAAACCTATGAGTATCAAGGCGGAAGCGTGACGGGATTTTTTGTGAGCCCCGAGGGCGTGGCCGTATCGGCAATGGTTTCTTCCAAAAACGAGGTCGTAGCATTTGACAAAGCGGGAAATTTGTTATATAATGATACCGTTTCGACGACCGTGACCGACGTTGCCGTCTTTTCCAACTATCTTTTCCTCCAGAACGAGACGGGGGTGATCCGCCTGAACGTTCAGACGAAGGAAGAAGAGGAATTGTCATCGGGAAACGGGAAAATGCTACTCTATAATGCCAATACGGCTGTAATCTGCGGAGAATCCAAGGCCCAATATCTGGTGTTTTCGGGGAATGGATAAGAGAAAAATAAGCGATATAATATAAAGCGATATAAATTGTAACGAAAGAATCGAGGAAAGCAAAATGAAGTTAAAGAATATTCCCAACATGTTGTCCGTAGTCCGCATTGGGCTGGTTTTCGTGTTTATTGCTCTGTTTTTTGCGCTGGAGGAGCCCTACGCCGCCCTGTTTGTATTTTTGTTGGCGGGCGCGACCGACGTCGTGGACGGGTATCTGGCGCGGAGAAATAATTGGATATCCAATCTTGGCAAAATTTTGGATCCTCTTGCCGATAAGCTGATGCAATGCACGGTATTGATCTGTCTGTATATCAAAAAATTCATTCCGCTTTGGTTCGTTCTGCCGTTCATTTTCAAGGAGCTCTTTACCTTGACCATTGGTCTGGTTGTGATTAAGCGTCGAAGTGTGGCTGTCGTCAGCAAGTGGTATGGAAAGTTTACCGTTTGCCTGTTCTATGCGACGATCGCAATCTCTATGATCTTTACGGAGTTTTTGAGTGTACACCCGATTCTTTCGGTAGTGATCTTCCTGCCGTCGGTCGTCATGGCTTTTGTGACTCTCGTCGCGTACGTCAAGCACTATTCATTTTTAAAAAAGCTTGAGATTCGTAAGGGCAATCTCAAAAATATGCGAAAGGAACAGTAACACGGAACGCCGTGTTTCAATGATATCGTATGGTTATGTGTTCAAAATGCCACAAGCGTGTTGCTGTGGTATTCGTTACGAAGCTGGAAAACGGAAATAAGGTCAGTGAAGGCCTTTGCATCAGCTGTGCCAAGGAGCTCGGCGTGCCCGTCGATAATATGCTGGGCAACGTGATGAATCAGCTCGGGATTTCTCCCGACCAACTGGAAAATATGGAAAATGAAGTCAACGGCTTTCTCGAGCAGATGGGGGACAACCTGCCCACCGAGGGAGACGAGCATGAGGACGGCGGAGCGCCTGCCATTGATTTCCCGAAGCTGTTTCGCGATGCGGGACTTCCTATGCAGCAGGACGGTAAGGACTCTGCCCGTCATGAAAGCGGCAAGAGAAAGCAGGAGAAGGGGAAAAAATATAAGTTTTTGGACACCTACTGCCGCAATCTCACGCGCCGCGCGGCCGAGGGAAAGCTGGATAAGATCGTAGGGCGCGAGAACGAGATCGCCCGTATGATCCAGATCCTTTGCCGCCGCCAGAAGAATAATCCTTGCCTCATCGGTGAGCCGGGTGTCGGTAAGACGGCCATTGCCGAGGCACTTGCCCAGAAGATTGCAGACGGGGACGTGCCGTATAAGCTCAAGGGGAAGCAGATCTATCTTGTCGATCTGACCGCTCTTGTCGCCGGCACACAGTTCCGCGGACAGTTTGAATCCCGTATTCTCGGTCTTCTTTCGGACGTCCGCGAGGCTGGCAACGTGATTCTTGTTATTGACGAGGTACACAATATTGTCGGCGCAGGCGATGCCGAGGGAAGCGTCAATGCGGCCAATATCTTAAAGCCCGCACTGTCGCGCGGTGAGGTACGCATCATCGGTGCAACGACCCTCAATGAGTACCGCAAGTATATTGAAAAGGACTCGGCACTCGAGCGCCGCTTCCAGCCGATCACCGTCAACGAGCCTTCACTCGCAGAGACGGTGGAGATGCTCGAGGGCATCAAGCATTATTACGAGGAGTTTCACGCCATTCGCATCTCGGATGCCGTGATCCGTCGCGCCGTCGTGCTTTCCGAGCGCTATATTACCGACCGCTATCTGCCCGACAAGGCGATTGACCTGTTGGACGAGGCGGCCTCAAAGCTTTCCTTGACCAGCGCGGCTCTCAATGAGACGCTGCAGATCCGTGAGGAGCTCCTTGGTCTGCGCGAACGCCGTGAGGCACTGGAGTGCAATCCGCCCGCCGAGGAAAAGGAAGCACAGAAATGTTACGAGGAGATCGCGGGCATTCGTGCAAAGGAGCTTAAGCTTTCCGACCGTCTCAAGGAGCTGGAGCCCGCTTGTGAAGCGATCGTGCTCACCGAAGCCGATATTGCAAGCGTGATCGAGACGTGGACGGGCGTACCCGCTACCGATATTACCGAAAACGAATTTCAAAAGATCGACCACCTCGAGGAGCGTCTCAAAAAGCGTATCATCGGACAGGATGAGGCCGTAGAGGCTGTGGCGCGTGCAATCAAGCGCAACCGTGCAGGCGTTTCCTATAAGAGAAAACCGGTTTCCTTTATCTTTGCCGGGCCGACGGGTGTGGGTAAGACCGAGCTGGTCAAGACACTCGCCGCCGATCTGTTCCATTCTCCCGAGACGCTGATCCGTCTGGATATGTCGGAGTTTATGGAGAAGCATTCGGTATCGCGCATCATCGGTGCCCCTCCCGGATATGTCGGCTACGACGAGGCGGGACAGCTGACCGAGAAGATTCGCCGCCGTCCGTATTCCGTTTTGCTGTTTGATG
>CAYULZ010000034.1:9432-13153 GCA_964445865.1 uncultured Lachnospiraceae bacterium
CGGCAGAATCACCGATGCGCACGGAAAAACCGTCAACTTTGAGAATACCGTTCTTGTCATGACCACCAATGCAGGCTCGGAGCGTGCGACGGCCACCGTCGGCTTCTTTGGCGATGAGTCAAGCGCAGGGCAGGATAAGACCATGAAGGCGCTTTCCGATTTTCTCCGTCCCGAATTTATCAACCGCGTGGACGAGATCATCACCTTCCGTGCGTTGTCGCAGGAGGACTTTGAAAAGATCGCCCGCATTATGCTCGACGAGCTGAAGGAAACGATGGCAGAGAAGGGGATCCGCTTCGATTATAAAGCAGATGCCGTTTCGCACATCGCGCAAAACTCCTATTCGCATAAGTTTGGTGCACGCAATATGCGCCGCTATATCAGTCGCCACGTAGAGGATCTGCTGGCAGAGGCTATTATTGCCGATTATGATAAGCAGATTACCGCTATTCTTTTGAAGCGTTCCAAGAAGGACAACAAATTGGTTATTGAGTGCTTGAAATGATGAAGAACGAACATTGGTTTGCGCTTGACGTCGCTCAAGTGGAAAAGAAACTGAAAACCAACGCCGCCTCGGGGTTATCCCCAAAGGCGGCTCGTTCTCGTTGGAATCATTCATCGGGAAGCTTTTTACTTCCGAACACCAAATCTCCGTTGCGCATGCTCGGAGAGCTGCTATCGGATTTTTCACTGATCCTTTTGCTTCTCTGCGCCGTTTTTGCCCTATTTTTTGAGGATTTTCAAAATGGCATATCGGTGTTGGTGATTTCGACTTTATATGTAGCGGTTTCCTTTTTACTTTACTATCGCACGCAACGCACGCTCGAATCCATGCAACGCTGTTTTCGTCCGATGGCACGCGTGATCCGCCACGGAAAGCTCTATTACGTCGATTTTTCGCGCGTTGTGCCGGGAGATGTTTTGCTGTTGGAGCGCGGTGACGTGGTCGTGGCAGATCTTCGAATTGTTACGTCAGATGCGCTGCGCGTGCGCATGCGGTTGGATAAAGATACTTACGTATTGCTCGAGAAATATGCAGGCGGTGCGGTGCGTGAGAACGAATATGATGCCACGAAGCACGTGAATATGCTTCATGCGGGCTCGGTGATTGAGTCGGGCAATGCCAGAGGTATCGTGACGGCGGTCGGAAAGTATACTTATCTTGCCGCCAAAACGGGAGGCGTTCCCGAGCCAACCACGTCAGAGCTCCCCGTGTCTCTTAGCCGAATGAAGAAATTTTGCTCGAGACTCGGTATGATCTCTTTGCTTTGCGTGTTGCCGTTTTGTTTGATCAGCCTTTTTATCAGCCATTTCAATCATGGCGAGGTACTGCTTTCGTCGGCCTTTTTGACGGCTCTTGCCATTGCGGCCTCGTCGATGGCACAGCTGACGCTGACCGTTTATAAGGCTTTTTTTGCCGTTCAGCTTCGCCGAAGCATGCAGACGGAGGTGCCGAGTGCCGTTCGCTCCGCGTCGGCCTTGGAGCGTTTGGGAAAAAGCGATTATCTCTTTGTCCTGGACGGTGCGGCTTTGAGTGATGGCCGTATGCATTTCGAAACCGCCCTCACCTTTGACGGGGAGGTGCGGCGTTACGATCTGTTGTCCCCGTCAGCGACAACACTTAGCCGCTTGACGGCGCTGTATTGCATGGCAGAGAAGCGCTCTCTTTCGATCGGAGTTGATGAGACGGAGCTGCTTTCTGAGGCTCTCGGCGAATTTTGTCGCGCCGCCCGTGTTGATCAAGGTGCCTTGGCGATCCAATATCCCGGTCTTACCTATTTCCCGGGAAATGCCGAGCGTTCCTTGGACAGCGTTCGTTATTTTGAACACGGAAACGAGCATTGGATCAGCCTGTCTCTGTTAGACGTATTGCACGAATGCTCCGAGGCGGTGATGCATGGACAAGTGCGCCCCTTGACGCAGGACGGCATCACACGCCTGCAGAATATGCGTCGGCAATATATGGCGGACGGCAAGCGCGTTATGGTCCTTTCCTCTTGGGATCCGAAAAGCGACGCGCGGTGCTTCGTCGGTATGCTTGTGCTTCGCGACGGACGCGATCCGGCCATGCAAAAAAGGCTTCTTGCCATGCGCCGTATCGGCTTGCGGCCGATTTTCTTCGTGCCGGGGACGATCGATGAAAAAACGCCGAAAATGCCGCGTGAGATTCTTTCTTTACCGGGCATTGCCATGGACGACTTAAAGAAAAAGAATCTTTCCGTTGTTCATGAATTCGGAAAATACATGCGTTATGACGGCGTGACGGAGGACGATGTCCTCACCATGATGTCATATTTACGAAAGCAGAAAAAGAGCGTAGCTGTGTTATCCTTTTCCGATGACATGCCTCGTGTTTTGGAAGCGGCCGATGCCGTGATCGCTTGCTCGGCGGTTCGCGCGGGCTTTTTCGGCCATCTGGATGAGGAGATCCGCGTGATGGAACTCGACGGAACCAAAACCAGCGCTTCCTGTTTGCAGGCGGTAAAATGGCGTGCCGACGTGCTGATCGCGCGTCCGCAGGATGGACGCGGTGGACTCGGCGCGTTGCTCGCGCTTCGCCGTATGGCGGCCGTGTGTTATCATAACCTTGCCACCTTCTTCCAATACGCCCTTTGTACACAGCTGATGCGTTTGCTGGCTGTCGCATTGCCGATGATCTTCGGCAGTTCCGCCTTGAATGCAAGACATATTTTGGCTTGCAGCTTTGTGATCGACCTCGTGGCGCTGATCCTTTTCTGGCGTCGAAGGGAGCCATCGGGTGCTTACGAGCCGATGAGCCAAAGCTTTGCGGAATATGCCGACCGCCATCGCGTGCTTTGGATCGCTGCGGCGACGGGGGCATTGTCCCTGGTCATTCTTCCGCGGCTGATGGATCTGTTGGCGTGGATCGGTCCATTCTATTTCAAGGTCGAATTTTCCTTCTCCGCGATCCTTTATCTGCACCTTACGGCACTTTTTATTCTTCTGTTCGGACACCCGAGAGATCTTTCATCGGTGCTTCGGAATAAAGGCTTTTGGATCCTGACGGCGGGTACGCTGATCTTTTTGATCCTATGCTTTACGGTTGAGCCGATCGGCGTATTGTTTGATATCGCAAGCAATCCCCTCGCTTATACGATTCTCGCTTTTGTGCCCGCGATCCTCTTTGCCGTTGTCTATTACGTTCTTGACGGTCGCGCGACCAAAGGGAAGTAATATCGGAAAAGCTCCCTTGCATAGATTGTAGCAATACGATCATGGAAAGGAGCTTTTTGCATGGAACGCTTTAATACGTGTGATCTGCGGGAAAAGGAGGTCATCAACCTTTGTGACGGTGCGCGGCTCGGATGTCCGTGTGACTTTGAGTTTAACAGCTGTGACGGAAGGATCGTGGCCTTGATCGTCCCGCGCGGCGGTGGCTTTTTGGGGTTGGGAAGGGCACATGACCTCGTTATTCCGTGGAATAAAATTGAATGCATCGGAGAGGATGCGATTCTCGTGCGATTGGCCCCAAACGAGATCTTTCCCCCCGATTGTGAAAGAAAGAAGCGAAGCTTTTGGTGATAATTGTAAAAAAATTGTAAATAAAGCAAAACTCTCTTGCATCTTATTAAATAATATGGTATAATCTCTTGTAATTGCGTGAATTGATTGTGCACGCAAAATAAAATACACACACATCGGCAAAGGCGATTCGGTGTTGCGGCAAAAGCGGCAAAAAAACGAGCAGACCGATGTGGTG
>CAYULZ010000035.1:0-13005 GCA_964445865.1 uncultured Lachnospiraceae bacterium
GATCACGACGAATGCCTACGTCGACATTCAGACGATCGTGCGCGAGACGGTTCGCGAGATTGGCTATACGCGTGCCAAATACGGCTTTGACTGCGATAGCTGTGCCGTGATCAGCTCGATCCACGAGCAGTCGCCCGATATTGCTATGGGCGTGGATAAATCGCTCGAGGCAAAAGAGGGCGATATGAACGACGGACTGGATACGGGTGCGGGTGACCAGGGTCTGATGTTTGGCTACGCCTGCAACGAAACCAAGGAGCTGATGCCCCTTCCGATCTCGCTCGCGCACACCCTTGCCAGACGTTTGACCGAGGTTCGAAAGAACGGCACGCTTGAGTATCTCCGTCCCGACGGAAAAACGCAGGTGACGGTCGAATACGAGGACAACAAGCCCGTTCGTGTCGATACCGTGGTTATTTCGAGTCAGCATAGTGCCGACGTAACGCTTGAGCAGATCCGCGAGGATCTCATTCGAGAGGTTATCACGCCTATCGTTCCTGCATCCTTGATGGATAGCGAGACGAAAATTTACATCAACCCCACAGGGCGCTTCGTCGTGGGCGGTCCTGCCGGAGATACGGGTCTGACGGGACGTAAGATCATCGTCGATACCTATGGTGGCTATTCCCGCCACGGCGGCGGTGCTTTCTCGGGTAAGGATCCGACCAAGGTCGACCGCTCTGCCTCCTATGCGGCGCGCTATATTGCGAAAAATATCGTGGCCGCAGGTCTTGCCGACCGTTGTGAGGTGCAGGTTGCTTACGCCATCGGCGTTGCCAAGCCCGTTTCGGTCATGATCGATACCTTCGGCACGGGCAAAGCCGACGAGGAAGCCATCTCTGCAGCGGTGGACAAGCTGTTTGACCTTCGCCCCGCGGCAATCATCAAGCGCTTCGATCTGCGCAGACCGATCTACTGTCAGACGGCGGCGTACGGTCACATGGGGCGCGAGGATATTGATCTGCCTTGGGAAAAGACCGATATGGCAGAGGAACTGAAAAAGGAACTGAATTTCCAATAAGGAGCAGGTGACCGCACATGCCGTCGTGACATATGCTGTCAGGGGAGGTGCCGATTATGGTATACCTAAAGACAGCACTGGAAGTAACGATGGCACTGTTTGCGGTCATCGGCGTTTATAGCGTGGCAAGATTGCTCGCACAAAAAATCTACGGCTCGCGCAGGCTGGTTCTTGCGGTCGAAATCTTCTGTGAGGACGATCTCGATGAGGCAGAGGCCGCCATTCGCGATGCGCTGGCGCAGTTTTTGCTCGTGCCGTCGGGACGCGTATGCGTGTTGACGACGGCGGAATGGGCCGCCCACCCTGCGCTTATTGCGCTGACGCGCAAATACGGTGTTGAGCTATGTGTGCTTGCACCAAAGGAAACATAAAGAAAGGACGGACGTGTACGGTGGACGTGGAAAAAATGGACGAAGCATCCGGCTTGCAAAAGCTGGAGGGCAGCGTGGAATATATCGTGTATGCCAACGAGGATAACGGCTATACCATTTGTGATATGGCAATCGTCGAGGACGAGATTGTTACCGTCGTTGGAATCATGCCTCTGCTTGCCGTCGGCGATAAGCTCTGTGTGTACGGCCGATGGACGCATAACCCGAAATACGGGAAGCAGTTTTCGGTCGAGCAATACGAGCGCATGATGCCTGCGGATACCGCCTCTATTTTGCGTTATCTCGCTTCGCGTGCCATTAAGGGAATTGGCCCGAAAACGGCACAGCGGATCGTCGAGGAATTCGGCGAGGATAGCTTTGACGTGATTGAAAACCACCCTGATTGGCTCGCGAGCATTAAGGGAATTTCCATGAAGACTGCACTGGCGGCCTCCGAAAGCTTTAAGGAGCAGGCGGGGATTCGCTCGGCCATGATGTTCTTCCGCGATTATTTCGGCGTAGCCACGACCGTGAAAATCTATAAAAAGTGGGGGAGCGCGGCCGTCGACGTTGCCAAAAAGAACCCCTATCGCCTTTGCAACGAGATCGACGGCATCGGCTTCGAGCGCGCAGATTCCATGGCGTCCTCGCTCGGTATCTGCCGCGATCATATTGAGCGCATCATGAGTGGGTTGCATTACGTTCTGACACAGAACGGCTTGCAAAACGGGCATGTTTGCCTGCCGCGTGAGAAGCTGCGCGACAGCGCCGCATCTCTCCTTGGGGTGGCAGTCGAGCAAGTCGAGGAGGCCATGGCGGAAATGATCCGCACGGGGCGCTTTTGCTCGGTCATGCGCGACGGACGGTCGATGATCTACGCCTACGATATGTACGATGCAGAGAAATATATTGCCGATAAGCTCGTGCGGCTCGACCGCATGTGCGCTTCTCTCGACGTGCGTGACATCGATCGCTTTATCGAGAACGAGGAGGCAAAAAGCAATATCCGCTATGCCGCATTGCAAAAAAAGGCCATTTCGGATGCGCTCCGCTACGGCGTGATGGTACTGACGGGAGGACCGGGAACGGGAAAAACGACCGTCGTTCGCGCACTCATTCATATTTTTGACAGCATGGGCTACGGCATTGCGCTGGCCGCCCCCACGGGGCGTGCCGCTAAGCGCTTGTCCGAATCGACGTCGATGGAGGCCAAGACAATTCACCGTCTCCTTGAGATGTCTTACGATGCAGGCGACCGTGCCGTCTTCAGCCGCAACGAGCAAAATCTGCTTGACGAACAGGTGATTATCATCGACGAGGCGTCGATGATCGATACGCTCCTTGCGCACGCACTGCTGAAGGCCATCAAGCCCGGAGCGCGCCTGATCATCATCGGGGACGCCGATCAGCTTCCCTCGGTCGGGGCGGGCAATGTGCTTGGTGACATCGTGGCGAGCGGTCGGTTTGCTACCGTTTGCCTCACGGAAATCTTCCGCCAGGCACAACAGAGCTTGATCGTCACCAATGCGCACGCCATCAACGGTGGAAAGATGCCACGCCTTGACGCCAAGGACAACGACTTCTTCTTCCTGCGGCGCCAGAGCGATCGCGACATCGCCGCGACGGTTGCCGACCTTTGCCGCAACCGCTTGCCGCGTACCTACGGGGAGCTGGCGATCCACGGTACGCAGGTGATTGCTCCCTCGCGCAAGGGCGAGGCGGGAACCGAAAATCTCAACGTCATTCTTCAGCAGATGCTCAACCCCAAGGACGCAAACAAGCGCGAATATCGCTTCCGCGAGCGCGTGTTCCGTGAGGGCGATCGCATCATGCAGACGCGCAATAATTACGATATCGTTTGGACGCGCGACTACGATGATAAAACGGGGACCGGTATTTTTAACGGTGACATCGGCGTGATCGACTTTATTGATCTGCGGGAAAACGAAATGACGATCCTCTTTGACGACCGCCGCGTGATCTACGAGTTTTCCATGCTCGAGGATCTCGAGCATGCCTATGCGATCACCGTGCATAAGAGTCAGGGCAGCGAATATCCTATCGTCGTCATTCCCATGTGCTCGGCGGCGCAGATGCTGTTGACGCGTAATCTCCTATACACGGCGGTTACGCGAGCCGAAACGATGGTCATTCTGGTCGGTCGCGAGGACGTGGTGGCACAGATGGTCGAGAATAACCGTCAATCCATGCGCTATACGGGGCTTGCCGATTGGCTGTGTGGCGGAGGAGCAAACGCATGACGGTCAAAGAGCTTTTGGATCGCTTTGTTTTCGTTTACAAATGCGTTGGCTGTGGGGAGATCCTCTCCTATGAGCAGAGCACGCACGCCTTTTGTCCCAAATGCCGCGCGACTTGGGAGGAGGCCAAGACCGTCAGTTGTCCAATCTGCTATCGGGAGGCAGTAGCCTGCACGTGCATGCCGCGGTATTTATCCCCAAGCGGTGCGTTTTGCCTTCGCAAGCTTATGCCTTACGATAAGACCAAGGAGCATATGCCGCCCAACCGTTTGATCTATCGCTTGAAGCACCAGCCGAATCGCCGCCTCGAGCGTTTTATAGCGAGTGAGCTCGCTACGCTTGTGCGCGAGGAGCTTCGTGTGCTCGAGCTCGACGATCCTGCTCACGATGCCGTGCTCGTCTATTTGCCGCGTAGCCGTAAGGCAACGCGCGCCGAGGGCTTTGACCAATCCGAGCGCATCACGCGTGCATTGTCGGACGAGCTCGGAATCCCCTTTGTTGGCGCGATCGTACGCACGCGCCGTGCGCGGGTGCAAAAGGCGCTCAATGCGGCCGACCGCATGAAAAACGCGAAGCAAAGCTTTCGGTATGTGGAGGCAGCCGACGTGAAGGGCAAATACGTGTTTCTGCTTGACGATATTGTCACGACGGGTGCGGGCATGCGCGTGTGTACGTCGCTTTTGCAAAAGGCAGGGGCAAAGGGCGTTTTGTGCTTTTGTATTGCCACGGGATAAGAATTCAAAGAAAACGACAAATATCCTCTTGCATTTTCTGCGGTTTCGTTGTATAATGATATATAATCACAAGAGAAGCAAGCCCTATATTGAAGGGGGACATGATGTTCAATTTCAAATCCAAACAGTTGTTAGCCAAGGATATCGGAATCGATCTCGGAACGGCAAGTGTGTTGGTATACGTCGAGGGAAGGGGGATCGTGCTCAACGAGCCGTCGGTCGTCGCCGTCGATACGAATACCGATTGCATTGCCAAGATCGGCAAGGAAGCGCAGCTGATGCTTGGGCGGAATCCCGCTCACATCGAGGTCGTGCGCCCCTTGAAGGACGGTGTGATCAGCCGTTACGATGTCGCACAGAAGATGATCCAATATTTCATTCGCCGCGCGTGCGGCAACGCCGTCTTCCCGCCCCGCGTGGTTATTTGTATTCCCACGGGGATCTCCGACGTCGAGGAGCGAGCGGTGATTGAGGCGGGCACGCAGGGCGGTGCGCGCAAGACCTATCTTGTACAGGAGTCCGTAGCCGCGGCTGTTGGCGCGGGTGTCGATATTCATAGTCCCGTCGGCAGTATGATCGTCGATATCGGCGGCGGTACAACCGATGTAGCGGTCATTTCGCTCGGTGGCGTGGTGGTCTCCCAATCCACGACGGTGGCGGGCAATAAATTCGACGAAGCCATTATGCGCTATGCACGCAGAAAATATAATATTGCCATCGGTGAGCGAACGGCCGAGCAGATCAAGATCCGCATTGGTGCCGTGTACGAGCACGGCGAGGCCAAGACCATGGAGGTCAAGGGTCGATGCCTCGTGCAGGGACTTCCCAAGGTGGTGACGCTATCCTCAAAGGAAATGCTTGAGGCCATGATGGAGCCGCTTTCGGCGGTTCTTGATACCATCTGTGCGGTCATCGAGCAGACACCGCCCGAGCTGATGGGAGATATTCTGCGCGGCGGTATCCTGATGACGGGCGGCGGAAGCCTGTTGTACGGGATTGACCGCTTGATCGAGGACGTAACGGGCGTTCGCACGCGCGTGGCAAAAAATCCGATCGATTGCGTGGCACTCGGTACGGGTCGTATCCTCAAGGTGCTCGATAATATGCCGGACGGCGTGATCGATCTCTCGCGCGTCAAGCAAAAAATATAAAGGGTCTGTTGCTATGGGCAACAGACCCTTTGGTGCTTATAGGGAACGAAGTAAATGCTCCATCATCGCAAAGAATCGTTCGAAGGAGGCAAGATGGAGTGCCTCGTCGGGCGAATGCAGACCGCGTACCTGCGGGCCGCAGGAAATGATATCCATGTCGGGAATCCGTTTTTTGACCGTACCGCATTCGAGCCCTGCGTGAATGACGGTCACGCGCGGTGTCTGTCCCACGATCGCCTTGGCGGAGGCAATAAAGGCCTCGCGGATCTCGGAGTGCTCGGCGTATTGCCAGCCCGTATAGCGGCTGTCCACCGTAAGTGTAGCCCCGATCGCGCGGGCAAGGAGCAATAGCTCTGCCATCATGGCATCGAGACGCGTTTCCTCCGAGGAGCGAGCCAGCGCGGAAAGCTTGACGCTTATGCCCGTTTCGTTGGTTTGCGTTCGGACCACACCGAGATTGCAGGAGAGATCGACCGCATCGCCCAGCGCACGGTTGCGGGCAAGCACGCCGCAGGGAATATGCGTAAGCGCCAGCAGCACACGGTCGGTGTCGGCCGCGCTTATACCGTAAGACGCCGTGGATTCCGTGGCAACGGACAGTGTAAAGCCTGTGTCTGCTTCGGTCATCTCGGCGCGAAGCAGGGAACGCCACGTGTCGATCACTTGTGTCGCCGCGGCGACGTTCTCAACTGCTACGACGGACTCGGCCTCGCGCGGAATGGCGTTTTCCTTGTTGCCGCCATCAAAGGTGATCAGTGAGAGCGGCGTTTTCTGCGAGATGGCAAGCAGGAGGCGTCCAAGCACGCGGTTGGCATTGGCGCGGTCGCGGTGAATGTCCTCACCCGAGTGTCCGCCTGCCAGTCCTTTCACGGCAATACGCAGCGGTGTTCCTTGTACAGAAGCCGTCCTCGCGGTCAGCACCAGCGACATATACAGACCACCTGCACAGCCCGCGATGATCTCGAGCTCGTCGGGAGAATCGAGATTGATCATGCGCCGTGCAGTCACGCGCGAGAAATCAAAGCCCTCGATGCCGCCCATGCCGACCTCCTCCGAGGCGGTGAACAGGCATTGAATAGGCGGGTGCGCCTCGACGTCACCGTCGAGAATCGAGAGCATGATGGCGATGGCTACGCCGTCGTCCGCACCGAGCGTCGTGCCGCGTGCGCGGAGCCAGCCGTCCTCGACGTAGAGGTCGAGCGGATCGCACGAGAAATCGTGCACGACGTCGGCGTTTTTCTCACACACCATATCGGTGTGGCCTTGAAGCAAAAGGGGCGGGTGATCCTCGTAGCCCTTTGTTCCTTTCTTTTCAATCCATACGTTGTGGAATTGGTCACGGGAACAGAGTAGCCCTCGCTCGAGAGCGAAGGCTACTAAGTAATCCGTGATCCTTTCCTCATGATAGGATTCCCTCGGAATGGCCGAGATCTCCTCGAAAAATTGCAGGAGCTTCGGGTAACGGAAGGGAATCTCTTTCCATAAAGAGGTGTTCATAGCTATGCGGAAAGTCTCCTTATTTTGCGGTGTTATATTTTTTCTTCGTGATCAGCTTGATCACAAACAGCGTAGCAACGGTCAGTACGATACCGAGAGGCAGGCAGATAAAGACGTTCTTGACAAATCCCGAGATGACGAACATCACGAAGGAGATGGCTGCTACGGTAATGGCGTAAGGAAGCTGCGTTGAGACGTGATTGAGGTGGTTGCATTCGCCGCCGGCACTCGACATGATGGTCGTATCCGAGATGGGCGAGCAGTGGTCACCGCAGACCGCACCGGCAAGGCAAGCCGAAATACCGATGATGAAGAGCGGATCGGCGGGATCGAAGATCGCAGCCACGATCGGAATGAGGATACCGAACGTACCCCACGAGGTTCCCGTTGCGAAGGAAAGCACGCAGGCAACGAGGAAGATGATGGCGGGCAGCAGGCTTCCAAGCGCTGCGGCCTGTCCGCTCATCAGGTCACCAACGAAGTACTTGGCGCCGAGAATGGTGGTCATGTTCTTGAGTGCGGTCGCAAAGGTCAAAATCAGGATCGCAGGTACCATAGCGATGAAGCCCTGGGGAACGCAATCCATCGATTCCTTGAAGGTGACGACGCGGCGGCAGATCATGTATATCACAATCAGAATGAGAGCAATCAGACCGCCCCAAGGCAGAGCCACGGTGGCATCGGTGTTCGAGAAGGCGTCGATGAAATTAGCGCCGTCGAGGATACCGCCATTGTATACGAGAGCGAAGACGCAGATCGAAACGAGAGCAATGATCGGGAGTACGAGATCGATGACCTTACCGCGTGCGGAGGGGATTACAGGAGCGGATTCTGCGCGGTCACCGCAGGTGTAGAGGTCATTGTTTTCTATGGCGTTGATCTCATGAATGCGCATCGAGCCATAGTCGAATTTCATCAATGTGATCGCAATGATAAATACGAGGGTCAAAAGCGAGTAGAAGTTATAGGGGATCGCCTTGATAAAGAGCATGATGCCCGACACGCCATCGGGCGCATAAGAGGAAACGGCAGCGGCCCAGCTCGAGATCGGAGCGATCATACAAACGGGCGCGGCGGTTGCGTCGATGATGTACGCAAGCTTGGCACGCGAGATACGCTTGTTGTCGGTGACGGGACGCATGACCGAGCCGACCGTCAGACAGTTGAAATAGTCGTCTACGAAAATGAGAACGCCGAGCACGAAGGTCGCGAGGATCGCGCCTGCACGGCTCTTGATGTGGGTCTTTGCCCAGTTGCCAAATGCGGCCGAGCCGCCAGCCTTGTTGATGAGGGCAACGATGATGCCAAGCTCAACGAGGAAGATGAAGATACCGGCCGTTCCCGAGGCGGCGGAGATCAGACCGTCGCTGATCAGCGCGTCTACCGTGCCGGTGAAGGAGAAATTGGAATAGAGCAGGGCACCCGAAAGGATACCGATAAAGAGGGAGCTGTATACCTCCTTGGTGATGAGTGCCAAGCCGATGGCGATAACAGGGGGAAGCAGTGCCCAGAGAGAGCCGCGAACGTTCGCTTCTCCAAGGCAGGTCTCGCATTCCGCAGCGCCGTCACAGTCGGGGCAGGGCAACAGCGCGTTCGAGCCGTTGGTTATGCCTGCAACTACGAGCAACGCCAGAATGACGACGATCGCGCAAAGCAGTGTGATTTTCTTTGCTTTTGTCATAAGATCCTCCATATGATATAAAAAATGCGTATCCATTTTGCCTTAATCGCAGGGATTCGACAAAATACATTACAATTTTATCATATCATACTTTGGCCATTTATGCAAGAGAAATGCGAAAAAAACAAGAAAATTTTTCGCATTTTGACACATTTATGCGCGTGTACGCCGTTTTTTGTGGGTGCTTCGCGAAAGGCCGAGGTATCCGCCCATTGCGGATACGGGAATCATGAGCACCCGTACGAGTAGCGATGCACCGACGGAAAAGGTCTGTGTAACGCGACCGCGAAAGAGAAGCGAGATTATGAGAAAAACGAGCATCAGGAAAAGACCGCTCAATGATCCGCAAGCCAACGCCATCGCGCGGTGGCGGCGAATGGCGGCAAAGCCTGCCACGAAGGCGGATAGATAGAGTGCGGCGAGGGAGAGGGGCGTCGTCAGGGAGACGGGGTCGGCCGTTGCGTAGCAAATAGCGGTGACGGCAAGCAGAAGAATCGCGGCGGCGATCAGACCGCAAAGGGCACCGAACAGCGCGCTTTGAAAAAGATTGCCAAGCGTCGAATCGGGCTGTCCGCCTCGCGCACCGTCGGTGCGCGGCTTTTTTTTGTGAACGGAATGCTTTTTTTGATTGCTCATGATGTTACCTCGCGTTTTCGTTGTGCAGTACAGTATAGCGCACGATAGCAAAAATATGTCAGGAAACGGGAAAAAGGATAGGAGCATTCACACAAAATTAACAAAACAACTTTGGGGGATTGCTTGCAATTTTGTTCGGAATATGGTAAAATATATGTAAAATAGGGGAGGAGTTCGAAAGGCAGTTTGGGCTTGAGAATTCTTGCTTTTTTGAGAAAAATACGGAGGCATATTTATGGCAAACATTGACGAAAAGGTGTACGGCTCGTCGCAGGCGAAGCTCGCGCTTCTGTTTGATGCGGGAAGCTTTGTTGAGCTCGGTGCGTACACGAAGCGTCCGAACGCGCCCGATCAGTTTGAGAGCGTGGTTTGCGGTTACGGAGCCGTGGAGGGAGCATTGACCTTTGCTTTCATTCAGGACAGCGGCCGGACCCGTGGCGCTTTTGGAGAACAGCACGCAAAGAAGATCGCGAATCTGTATTCGCTGGCGGTCAAGAACGGCGCACCCGTGATCGGTGTGTTCGATAGCGCAGGAGCGGTCGTATACGACGGCGCGGGCGCACTTGCTGCATACGGAAGCTTTATGAAAACGGTGGCTGACGCCTCCGGTATCATTCCGCAGATCGCTATCGTCGACGGCGTGTGTGGCGGCTCGTCTGCCGTAGTAGCGTCGATGTTTGACCTTACGGTAACCGTTAAGGATCAATCGAGTCTGTACGTAAATGCACCCTTCGTGGTCGGTAAGGAGGCGGGGACGCCCGACTTTGCCGCAACGAACGGCCTTTCGGCCTACACTGCAGAATCGAGTGAGGCGGCGTTTGCCTTTGCCCGCTCGCTCGTGCGTATCCTGCCGCAGAATAACGCCGACAGCACGTGTGTGGAAACGGCGGACAACCTCAACCGCAAGCTGACCTTTGATCCTGCCGCCTATACGGCGGAGGCACTTTGCACGGAGCTTGCCGATAATGGCACGTGGGTTCGCCTCTATGAGGCTTATACCGATAAGGCTGTCCTCGGACTTGCTGTGATCGGTGGCGTGGTCACGGGCGTGATCGCGTCCGATCCCGCCAAGAAGGGAATCTTGGATATCCGCACCGCGCGTGCCGCATCCAAGCTGATCTCCTTCTGCGATGCCTTTGCTATTCCCGTGGTTACTTTGGTTGACAGCGAGGGACTCGACGTTTCGATGGACGCTGAGAGTGCCTCTTATGCCTCCGAGCTCGCAAGACTCGCGATGGCTTATACGACGGCTGATAACGCCAAGATCACCGTCGTGATCGGTAAGGCGTACGGTGCCGCCTTTACGCTGCTCGGATCGAAGGCCGTCGGCGCGGATCTGGCATACGCGCTCGAGGACGCTACCGTCAGCGTGCTTTCTCCCGAGGCGTCGGTTGCCTTTGTATGGAACGACCGCGTGGGTGAAAAGAGCCGCGAGGAGCTTGAGGCTGAATGGAAGGAAGCACATGCTTCCGCAAGAGTGGCCGCCGATCTCGGTGCGATTGACGATGTGATCGAAGCCGCCGAGCTTCGCAAGCGTATCTGCGCAGGTCTTATGATGCTTTCCGCCAAGGCAGAGGGGACGCCGAGTCGCCGTCATGCCAATATGCCGCTGTAACAGGAGGTCGCTATGTTAAAAGCAACCCTTCTTACCGCCGCGTCTGCCGATCTGGGTGGAGCCTTTTCCGCCGAGCGCTGGGCCTATGCGGGGCGCATGACCCTGCTTGGCATGGTCATGGTCTTTGCCGTGCTTGCTCTGTTGTGGGCAATTTTGGCAATCTTCAAATACGTGATGGTCGGCAAGACCCCGAAGGTCACCGAGGAGAAGAGTGCCGTCGCTGAGGCTGTGGCCGAGAGCGTAGCTGTTGTCGAGGAGGAGACGATTGTTCCCGTTACCGATGACGGCGAGCTCGTCGCCGTGATTGCCGCTGCCATCGCTGCCTACCGCGCAAGCGAGGGCATGGAGGCGACCGACGCTTCCGCCTTCCGCGTTGTTTCCTTCCGCCGCGCCACAAACGGCCGCGCGTGGAACGCCAACCGATAATTCACTTGAATTTTAAGAAAGAATGAGGATATTGTGATGAAAACATATAACATTACCGTAAACGGCGTCACCTATGTCGTAGACGTGGAGGAGGTCGGCGCTGCCGCTTCTGCACCCGTCGCTGCTCCTGCCCCTGCGGCTGCTCCCGCTCCCGCTCCTGCGGCTGCCCCCGCACCCGCAGCTGCACCCACTGCTCCCAAGGCCGCTCCTGCCGCTCCCAAGGCAGCAGGCAAGGCAGGCTCGGTCGTCGTCAAGGCACCGATGCCCGGCAACATTATGAAGGTGAACGTCAAGGTTGGCGACGCCGTCAAGAAGGGAACCGTGCTCTGCATTCTCGAGGCCATGAAGATGGAAAACGAGATCTTCGCACCCGAGGACGGAACGGTTGCCAGCGTGGATGTTTCTCAGGGTGCAACCGTAGCGACCGACGCCGTGCTCGTTACCCTGAACTGATTTCCAATCGAGATCACAAAATTTTTGAAAGGAAAACAGTAAGGAAATGCTCGACAGCTTTATTCGATTTTTACAAACGACAGGCATTTACCGACTGATCGAAAGCATGGACACCGCGTGGTGGAAGACGCTGATCATGTTTCTTATCGCGGGCATTCTCGTCTACTTGGCCATTGTCAAGAAGTTCGAGCCCTTGCTCCTGCTTCCCATCGCCATCGGTATGCTTCTGACCAATCTGCCTGGTGCCAATATGTTCCACCTCGACCTTTTTATCGCCGAGGATATCAATTACGGTGCCGTGCTGCACGAGGGCGGACTGCTTGACCTGTTGTACCTCGGCGTCAAGCTTGGTATTTATCCCTGTCTCATCTTTATCGGCATCGGTGCGATGACCGATTTCTCACCGCTGATCTCCAACCCGAAGAGCCTGCTCATCGGCGCGGGCGCACAGTTCGGCGTGTTCGTGGCCTTTTCCGCCGCACTTCTCTCGGGCGCATTCACGCCCCAGGAGGCGGCCGCCATCGGTATCATCGGCGGCGCGGACGGTCCTACGGCCATTCTCGTAACCAAGACACTCGCACCCGCTCTGCTCGGTGCGATCGCCATCGCGGCGTATAGCTACATGGCGCTCATTCCGATGATCCAGCCTCCCTTTATGAAGCTGCTGACGACCGAAAAGGAGCGCAAGATCAAGATGACGACACTTCGTCAGGTTTCAAAGACCGAGAAGATTATCTTCCCGATCCTTGTCACCGTCGTTGTCGCCCTCATCGTACCCGACGCCGTTCCGCTTGTCGGATGCCTGATGTTCGGTAATCTGCTCAACGTCTGCGGTGTGACCGAGCGCCTTTCCAAGACGGTGCAGAACGAACTGATGAATATCGTCACAGTGTTCCTCGGCATCACGGTCGGTGCTACGGCAAGTGCCGATAACTTCCTCAAGGGTCAGACCGTGCTGATCATCGTCTGCGGTCTCGTCGCGTTCATCATCTCGACGGTCGGCGGTCTGCTCACCGCGAAGATCATGAACTGGCTCTCGGGCGGCAAGATCAACCCGCTGATCGGCTCTGCCGGCGTTTCCGCCGTTCCGATGGCGGCAAGAGTATCGCAGAAGGTTGGTCAGGAGGAGGATCCGTCCAACTTCCTGCTCATGCACGCCATG
>CAYULZ010000036.1:0-12783 GCA_964445865.1 uncultured Lachnospiraceae bacterium
TCGCGCGGTTGCGGTTCGGGCAGGCGTAATAGGTATCGATCACGCGCGAAGCGAGCTTCGCGATCCCCGCGATGTCCTCGTAGGTCTCGGTCGGCAGACCCGACATAAAGTAAAGCTTGACGGTATTCTTCCCTGCCTCGAATGCTACGCCGACGGCGCGCATGAGATCCTCCTCCTCGACGTTCTTATTGATGACGTCACGCAGACGCTGTGTACCCGCCTCGGGAGCAAAGGTCAGCGAGGACGAACGCACGGTAGCGATCTTCTCCATCAATTCCTTGGTAAAGCTGTCTACACGCAGAGACGGCAAGGAAAGGCTGATCATATTGTCATCCGTCCATTCGAGAAGCAGATCGGTCAACTCCTCGAGGTGCGTATAATCACTGATAGAGAGCGAGGTGAGCGAGATCTCGTCATAGCCCGTAGACTCGTAGAGACATTTCGCCTGCTCATTCAACACCTCGGGCGATTTTTCACGCACGGGACGGTAGATGATGCCCGCCTGACAGAAGCGACACCCGCGGATACAGCCGCGAAAGACCTCCAGCATCACGCGGTCGTGCACCGTCTCGATATAGGGCATGACGACCTCCTTCGGAAAATACGCCTTGTCCATATCCTTGATGATCTGTTTTTGAACACGCGTGGGAATGTCGTTGTAGATCGGCGTGTAGGCCTCAACCGTGCCGTCCTCGTTGTAGGTAACGCGGTAGAGCGAGGGCACGTAAATGCCCTGGATCGTACGCGCGGCCTCGTGCAGATAATCGGCCTTCGTGTAGCGCCCCTCGTCCTTCATTTGAATATAAAGGCGACAAAGCGCAGGGAGCATATCCTCCCCTTCTCCGATGTTGAACAGATCGAAGAAATCGGCCACCGGCTCGGGGTTATAGGCACAGGGTCCCCCACCAATAATGAGGGGCATATCGTCCGTACGGTCAGCACTGCGAAGCGGCAGACCGGCAAGATCAAGCATGCCGAGCACATTGGTATAGCTCATTTCGTACTGTAGCGTAAAGCCGATCATATCAAAATCGGTCAAAGGATCACCGCTCTCACACGCGCAAAGCGGCAGGCCGTGCTCGCGCATCTTCTCCTGCATATCGATCCAAGGGGTATAGACGCGCTCACACCAGATGTCCTCTTGCTGATTGAGAACGCCGTACAGAATACGGACGCCGAGATTGGACATGCCGATCTCATAGGTATCGGGAAAGCAAAAGGCGAAGCGCGCCTTGATTTTGGATTTGTCCTTGATGATCTGTCCGTATTCCCCGCCCGCGTAGCGTCCCGGCTTGGATACGGATTTGAGTATGGTACTGATTTGTTTGTTCATGGGTACTGTCTTTCTTTATGTATTTTCATTGGACTCTTGCTCGCGGTCATACGAGGCGAGAGAGATGTGATCTCTGTTCGGCAACGCGCAAAGGCCGGTAATCAAAAGCAAAAGCGTCGTTACGCCGTGACAAAGCAGAAGCACGTATTGGTTGGCCCATTCGCCGACGCCCAAAAGCAGAAGCAAAGCCGTCACGACGAAGGACAGAGCGCCGCCGATTACCGTGCAGAGCGTAACCCTGCGGCGAATCGAGCGCAGACGCTTGCAGAAAATGGCCAGTTCTGCCAAACGCAGGCGAGAGCGACGGGCGAGAATTCCCGTAGGCTCCTTGCGAATGTCGTCCTTGGTGTGGGAACTGCGTCGGAGATCCCGCGTGGACTTATGTACGATGCTGACAGGGGTATGGCCGCGGCGGCGCAGCTTAGCCGCCATGGCGGAATGAATGAGCGGATCCTGCGTTTCTACCGCACAGTAGATATTCTCCTCGGCAAGGCGCTCCACCAACACCTCAAACAGAGGAACGAGGGTATATTTGACGTTGAGCTTGGCACTCATTACGCCGTCGAGCGAAACGCAAAGCGTTGCGCGACCTGCCCCACACTTTTCTGCTTCTCCGTCCGAAAAATCAAAGCCGTATCTCTCCATAAAGCGGCAATCGCCGACGATCAGCACGTGTTGCTTATCGATCACCGACTCAATGCCGTTTCGGAACATGCGAAGGATCTTGACGTCCTTGGCTTCGTATTCACTCAGCACGTGAGAAAGGACAGAGGCCATCGGGCCGCCAACCGTATCGTACAGCGCCTTCAGGCAGGAAAGCATTGGCTTGGTATTCGCCGAGTCGTAGAAAACGATCCCCACATCCTCGGATTTACAAGGTGCAAAGAGATGCAGATCACTAAACACGAGAAGA
Organism: uncultured Lachnospiraceae bacterium; assembly: GCA_964445865.1. GTDB lineage: Bacteria > Bacillota > Clostridia > Oscillospirales > CAG-272 > HGM12713. Next base: position 2,247 of record CAYULZ010000036.1, read on the forward strand.
TTCGTATCGGCATAACGCGTAATTGCGCCTTTACCCGCAATGGCACAGCCCTTCTTCGCAAGCTTGACAGACGCCGCGTACAAAAGGATGCTGTCCGCAAGAATGGCAGAGGACGGAAGCGCGGCCAACAAAACGACGAACATCGCAGAGACCGACGAAAACAGATCGTCCCCAAGGAGCATACACCCAACACCGCATAGCACCGACAAAACGATGAGCGGCGCGGTCAGATAATACATCACCGAGCGAGAGGAACGATCCTCGCACACGGCGCGGAAATAGCGGTTCGGGAAGGATACGTCGGCAGGCACGCGCACGGTATGCGACGTCGGCAGACCGCCACGACGCATTTTTTCCGTAATGGAGCCCTTTCCATCACTCTTTAACAGCGTGTACGCCGTACCCTCGTCACGATAAACACGAAAGGTATTTCTTTCACGGCAGAGCAGCAAATGATCGGAAACGGCCGCCGAAACGACGGAAAGCGCTACCGCAAAATGAAAGACGGGCGGCAGACGGCGGTCGGCCATATGGAGCGAGGCAAGGTCGTAAAGTGCGACAGCGATCAAGGACGCCATTGCCACCGTATACGTGCCAAAGCGTAGGCGGCACAAGGCGCGAAGGCTATGCCACAGCTGTTTCCAAACGGGCAGACAGCAGATCAACAGGAGCTGAAGGCCGATCAGGATATAGGCGACGGGATAGCGGTCATAGTCCAGAATGCTTGGAAAATCTACGCTGAACAAAGGCAAAAAGTCGTACAAAAAGACGACAAAGGCAAGCAAAGATACCGCAACGAGCCGTCGGATCGAACGGAAGAAGGCCTGCCGATAGGTCTTTGACAGCTTCTCATTTTGCTCGGGACGGACGTATTCCGTACCGTCGTAGGCATAAGAGACCTCGGCATCGTAGGGCACGTCACTTCCCTCTATGCGCAAATATTCGGAAACCTGCTCCTCCTCGATGTTTTCCTCAACCTCGTCCTCACAGCCAAATTGCAACAGCAAATCGACGATTGAGGGATCGGCATCGTGCTTTTGCGATTGCGAGGTCTCGAACATCAAATCGATGTCGCCAAGATCCTCGTCGGGTTCGGGTTCCTCCTCTTGCGTGGGCGTTTCTTCGGAAACGGGTTCTTCCTCGATCTCCTCCGCAACGCCAAGCGCGGCAAGGTTCATGGCTTGCATATGCGGTTCTTCGATGATTTCGGTTTCCTCGACGATTTCGTCTTCTTCGATGATTTCGGCTTCCTCGACGATTTCGTCTTCTTCGATGATCTCGGGTTCCTCGATGATTTCGGCTTCCTCGACGATTTCGTCTTCTTCGATGATCTCAGGTTCCTCGATGATTTCGTCTTCTTCGATGATCTCGGGTTCCTCGATGATTTCGTCTTCTTCGATGATTTCGTCTTCTTCGATGATCTCGGGTTCCTCGATGATTTCGGCTTCCTCGACGATTTCGTCTTCTTCGATGATCTCAGGTTCCTCGATGATTTCATCTTCTTCGATAACTTCGGATTCCTCAGTCACGGGAAGCTTTATATCTTCCCAAGGCGCTCGATCGTCTTCCAAATCCACCGCTTTGGAAAAAGAATTTTCCTCAACGATCGGTTCTTCCTCAACAGTCGGCGCTACCGCATGCAAGCGATGAGAGGCTTTTTTCTTTTGCGCATCCTTATTGATCTCGCGAAGAAAATCGTCGTCCAAGGTATAATCGTCGCTGTCCTCCTCAGGAAGATCGTATTCGGCCGCCGCATCTAAATACCGCTTTTTGAGCTCTCTTTGCATCTGCGTATCCGATACACTTTTCGCATCCGTGGAGCGATCACTGTTTGAAACGGCTTCCGTATTGTCCACCGAGGTCTTGAGAAGCTGTAACAGCTCGTCAATATTTTGTGGGGATTTCTGGTCCATTCCGTTTCCTCCTTGCTTGAATTTTTAGCGATCAGCTTCTGTGCTGACGGGCAATCTCGGCGAGAAGCACCGAGGCTGCCGTCGATACGTTAAAGGAATTGACCTTTCCGTACATAGGAATCGACACGATGTAATCGGATTTTTCCTTGATCAGATGGGAAACGCCGTCTCCCTCGCTGCCGAGCACCAGCACGGTCGGACAGCGAAAATCGGTCTCATAGTAAGCCGTACCGCCCGCCTCGGCCGCAAACACCCAAAGTCCCTTTTCCTGCAGCTGCTCGATGGTCGATGCGAGATTGGCCACCTTGGCAATGGCCATATGCTCGATCGCACCGCACGAGGCCTTGGTGACCACGGGGGTAAGCCCTACCGCACGGCGCTTTGGAATGATGATACCGTGTGCGCCGCATCCCTCGGCACAACGAATGACCGCGCCGAGATTATGCGGATCGGTAATCCCGTCCGCCACGACGATAAAAGGCTTTTCTCCGCGCTCCTCGGCAATGTGAAGAATATCCTCTACAGTACAGTATTCCTTCTCTGCCGCCATGGCGACCACGCCCTGATGGACGGCAAAGTTCGTCATTTTATCCAGCTTCGCCTTATCGGTCTCGATGACGGGAATATGGCGGGAAACGGCCTCCGCCACAAGCACGACCACCGAGCCCTCGCGCTCGCCGCGCTGAACGAGCAGCTTATCGATCGTCCTCCCCGAGCGCAAAAGCTCGCGAACCGCGTTCCGACCGACAACCAATCCCTCGTCCATCGCCTCCTCGGCGCGCTCCGCGCGCGAACGGCGATCATAATTCCGCTCTCTTTGCGCGTCCTTATTTGGCTTTTTCTGATAGCTGTTTGCCATAAATCCTCCCAAAGAAGGCCGTTGCCAATGCATATCGGCCTTTTGTTTCGTATAATTATGTTCATTATAACATATTTTTATATTTTTGTACATAGTTTTACATAAAAATAATTCATCAGAAAAAGGAAAAAACGCCATGCTTCGTTCCTCTCACTCCCGCATTCGGTATCTGATCGCTTTTCTTTTGTTTTCTCTGCTCTTTGCTACGGCGGCCTGTGCTATGATCGCACTCGGCCTGCACATGAGCGCCGACGCAAAGAGCACAAGCCACACGGAGACACGCCCCTCGCTTCCCGTCATCATCATTGATGCCGGTCACGGCGGAGAGGACGGCGGCGCCGTCGGCGATGGTGATGTGCTTGAAAAGGATATCAATCTGAAGATCGCACAGGCCTTGGACGAAATGCTTCGTGCCGCAGGCTACGAGACCGTCATGACCCGTACCGATGACCGCATGCTATACGATCGGAGCGTCGATTACAGGGGGCGAAAAAAGCGACTCGATCTGGAGGCGCGCCTTAGCATCGCACAGCGCTACGAAAACGCCATATTCATCAGCATCCACATGAACGCCTTCCCTCAATCGCAATACAGCGGACTGCAGGTCTATTACTCCCCGAACCATTCGGCCTCCGAGACGCTTGCCACGCAAATACAGGCCGACGCGAGAGCTCTTTTGATGCCGGACAACGACCGCCGCATCAAGGCATCGAACGGCACAAGCTATTTGCTCGATCATATCACGCATCCGAGCGTGCTTGTGGAATGCGGCTTTTTGTCAAATCCCGAGGAATGCCAACGTCTGGCCACGGAGAGCTACCAACGGCAATTGGCCACCGTCTTGTTTTGTGCCATCACGGAATGTTATGAAAACGGCATAGAAAATTCGGTTTCCTCTTGATTTTTACGCCGTCTTATTGTATAATAAAAGCCAACCTTAAAAGAAAAAGGATGGTCTTAATCCCATGAAAGGAATCAAAACCGTTTATATATGCTCCGAATGCGGCTACGAAAGCCCGAAATGGCTCGGCAAATGTCCGCATTGCAACGCGTGGAACACGATGGTGGAGGATGCAGTAGAGGCATCCCCTGCCCCCACAGCCAAGCTTCGCCCCTCACTCATTCGATCGGGGGAAAGCACGGCCGCCCCTTTTTCAAAATTGGAGATCCCCGAATACATTCGCTCGGAAACGGGACTTTCCGAGCTTGACCGTGTACTCGGCGGTGGACTCGTGAAGGGATCGGTGGTTCTGCTCTCCGGTGAACCGGGAATTGGGAAATCCACGCTGCTGCTACAGATCTGCGATACACTTGCCGAGAGTAAGATCGTGCTGTACGTTTCGGGAGAGGAATCGCGCGGTCAGCTCAAGCTCCGTGCCGCCCGCCTCAAGGTATCGGGAGAAAACCTCTATATTCTGACCGAGACCAACATCGAACGGATCATGGAAGAAACCAAGAAGATCAAGCCCGACGTCATCATTGCTGACTCGGTACAGACCATGTATTCCGATCACGTCTCCTCCGCACCGGGTAGTATTAACAACGTCAAGGAGGTTGCGATCTCCTTTATCAGCAAGGCAAAATCCGAAGGTATTTCCGTCATTCTCGTCGGACACGTCAACAAAGAGGGAGGCATTGCGGGGCCGAAGGTGCTGGAGCACATGGTCGACGCCGTGCTCAGCTTTGAGGGCGACAAGCGACAAGCCTACCGCATCATTCGTGCGGGTAAAAACCGCTATGGCTCAACCAATGAAATCGGTGTCTTTGAAATGACCGATACGGGGCTTCGACAGGTACCGAACCCTTCGGAAATGCTATTGGCCGACCGCCCTGCCGACACCTCGGGCAACTGTGCCGTCTGCACGATGGAGGGGACTCGTCCGCTGCTTGCCGAAATTCAGGCACTTGTAACGCAAACCGTCTTCCCCGCGCCTCGACGCACCACCAACGGCATTGACTATAACCGTGTTTGCCTCATTCTTGCCGTTCTTGAGAAGCGACTCGGATTACGCTTTTCCAGCCACGACGTCTATCTGAACGTCATCGGCGGTATTGAGATCGATGAGCCCGCCTCCGATCTCGGCATCGCCCTTGCACTCATTTCCTCGCTGACCGACCGCGTAATCCCCGATGACCTCATCGCCATCGGTGAGCTCGGGCTTGCCGGAGAATGCCGCGGCGTAGCGAATATTGAGCAACGCGTACGCGAGGCTGCCCGTCTCGGCTTTACTCGCGCCATCGTTCCTCAGCACAACGTACAAGGATGCGCAGGGATCCACGGAATTGAAATTCTGCCTGCCAAAAACGTATACGATCTTTTGCGTCTCGTTCGCACTAAGGAAGAATAAAAAACAGAACATAAAGGAGAAGTTTTATGACTGCCACGTATGAAAAATTGCAGCTCAAGGCTATGTCGTCCTTGGAAAAATGCTTTGTCGATGAAAAGCTCGCCGACAAGCAGGAAATGACCAGCTTTACCATGCTTCGCAATCAACCGCTTGCTTATCAGGTCGGCCTTTATTGTGAGGATCGCGTCGCACGCCACTACAACGAGCGAGCCACCGTCCGTTTAGACGGCCCGCTTGCCAAATTTGCGACCGTTCGCTCGGTTATCTCGATGCCGAACCATTTTCCCTGCATGCCGAATGCCGATGAGAACTACATTCGCCGCACACCGGGACTCTATCCCGATTTACTCCGCCCTCTGCACTATCATCATGGCCTGACGCTGATGCCCAAATATCTGCACTCGCTTTGGGTCGAGGTTAACGCGCCCGACGAGTTGCCTGCAGGAACCTATCCTCTAACGCTCTCTCTGTTATCGAAGGAAACCGACGAGGTCTTCGGCTCGGTCACGGTTGACATTCGTCTGCTCGACCTTTCCCTACCGCCTCAAAAGCTGATTCACTCCGAATGGTTCTATACCGATTGCATTGCCAATTATTACGGCGTGCGCGCCTTCTCCGAAAAGCATTGGAAGCTGATTGCGGAATTTATGAAAACGGCCGTTAAAAACGGCATGAATATGATTTTGACTCCCGTATTCACACCCGAGGTCGACACCTATATCGGCGGTGAGCGTCTGACAACACAGCTCCTTGACATCATGGTCGTTGGTAAGAATCGCTATGAATTCGACTTTGCGAAGCTTGACCGTTGGATCGATCTGGCACATTCGATCGGCTTTTGCTATTTTGAGATCCCCCATTTCTTCACGCAATGGGGTGCGAAGGCGGCGCCGAAATTCGTGGCAACCGTAAACGGCAAGAAGAAAAAAATCTTCGGTTGGGAGACCGACGCCTGCGGTGAGGAATACAACGAATTCCTCAAGCAGATGATCCCTGCCCTTGTGGCACACCTTGAAACGCGCGGCGTAGCACAGAACACCTACTTCCACATTTCCGACGAGCCTCGTCTGAAGGATCTGGAGCAGTATCAGCGTTGCAAGAATACCATCGAGCCCCTCGTCAAGGGCTATCCCATCGTAGACGCGCTCTCCAATTACGAATTTTATGAGCAGGGGGTTCTCAAAACACCCATTCCCGGTATTTACCATATTCAGCCCTTCCTTGACAATAAGGTTCCCGGTCTGTTTGCCTACTATTGCGGCGACAGCGGCAAGAATGTCTCGGGGCGTATGCTGGCCATGCCTCTCGCCCGCACGAGGATTCTCGGCGTTCAGCTCTGGCTCCACCGCATCAAGGGCTTCTTCCACTGGGGCTACAACTTCTACAACAACGAAAACTCGTATGACACGCTCAATCCCTTCCTCCACACCGAGGGCGAATACTTTGCCCCTTCGGGTGATGCCTTCCTCGTTTACCCCGGCGAGGACGGAACGGCGTGGGAATCGATCCGTCTCAATGCCATGCGTGAGGCGATGGAGGATATCCGCCTGCTTGCGCTTTGCGAGTCGGTCATCGGACGAGAGGCCACCGAAAAGCTCGTGTTGGACAGCGCAGGCGGCAAGCTGACCTTTACCGAATATCCCAAGGAGACCAACTATCTCTACGCGCTTCGCGATACGCTCATCGCAGCGATTGAGAAGGCACAGGCATAATCAAGCAAACGAAACTCCCGACGGCACCGTGTGCCGTCGGGAGTTTTTTCTATTAGTCAGCCAGATTTGCAAAGCTTGCTTCCTTACCGAATACAGAGGTCAGGCTATGATTGGACATAAAGTGATCGTAGCAGTCCTCCATCTCGATCTCGTATGCACCGAACTTATCCATAAAGCTCTTGTATGCGCGGAAAGCCTCGTAATCGCAGCCCTTACACTTGAGGATCAGCGCCTCAGTCACGCCGAGCACAAACTCCAAGTAACGGGCAAGCATACGGTATGCCACGGTCTGCGCGCGGTATGGGGTCTGACGGTGCTCGTCTACGAAGGGCTTGAACTTTGCGACGATGCCGCGCACCTTACGGAAGCTGTCGGCAAGCTCGGGATTATAATAATCGCCCTTAGCGGGATCTGCCGACATCTTGCCATGCAGATAACGGAAATCGACAGCCTTACCGATATCCTCAAAGAACTTGATTACCGTCTCGTAATCCTCACCGTAAGCGTGACGGAAGTAGTCTGCGGTATAGGCATCCAGATCGAGCGAGTTATCAAAGAGCGTGCCCGCGTAAACGCAGGACTTAAAGCCGTTCGGATAATAGCCGCGCTGCGTGCCGTCCTCAACGATGCCGTTGACGCCGTTGGCCTTATAGCCAAGGATATCTTGATGGATCAGCTTGACCGAGTCAAACAGACCGAGGTCGCGCGCGAGAGCTCTCCAATAATGATACTCGTAAGCAAAGGATTGCACCTGGCAACGCTTAGCCCACTCCTTTGCGTATGCCACGTAAACGTTAACGTCGGCAGGAAGAACGTTCTTGTTACGCTTGTAGCGAGGAAGCGCAAGCTTGGGAGGATGGATATCCACGGGGATCGAATAGTTACGGGAGATCGCGGCAAGCAGGAGCGTAAAGCGATCGGGATTCTTCAAGGTTACGACCTCGGGAGCCCACGTCGTATCGACGTAAGCGATGAATACAATTCTCGTCTTGAGATTCTTTGCGGTCAAAGCTTCGTCGGCCTCGTTCATCAACACCATATACCAATCGGAGGGCGTCATCTTGGAGCACTCCTCGCACTCGCAATGGTTGTTCACGGCATCCGCCAACCATACGTGCAAATAATCGACGTTCGTTCCCTTCTCAGCATAGCGAACGATCGCATCGACCACGTTTTTGCGCGCCTTGGGATTGGACATACAGAAGTTGGTATTGAGCGGGAAATGATCAAAGAAATCACGCTTGCCGTCAATCAGCGCAAGGTATTCCTTGCACTCGTCCGAAAGAACGTCAACCGAGGTGTTTTTGCTCCAGATCTCGTCCTGCTTCATGCAGAGTGCCTCGGTAGTCCAGCCGTGTCCCATATCGTGGAACTGCAAGCCGCGCTTCGAAAACTCGGCCTCGCACTGTCTCTTCCACTGCAAAGACGTTTGCCGCGTAACCGATTCGACCTCTCGGTTCGCCTCGTTGGCCTGGTGGTCATAAAAATGCTTATAATAGTTCAGGGGCATATCATGCTCGAGCATAAACACGTTCATACCGATCTTCGGCGCGTAGTCGATACAAGCCATCATCTGCGGCTGTGTCTCTGCCCCCTCGTTACACTGTCCACGGTAGCGGCAATCGGCCATCTTGTGATACTGGGTCGGCTCGATGCCCTTAACGGGGATAAATTCGCCGTCAATGCCCGGGAAAAGCCAACGGCAGCCATTGAGATACAAGTAGCGGTAAACGGCAAGCAGAACGCTTCGGGGATTGCTTCCCGCAATGATACCGCCATTCTCATCGGTATCAATATGAAGAATATCGTCAAGGCCGAGATCGTCGGCCTCCGAGGTATCGAGTCCGAAATCGGTCATCAGCCCGAGACGAAAGCCGTCCTTGGCGTCGGGGGCGTAGGCAATGTCGATCTCTCCGCAACGCGGCATCATCATGCGCAGATACTTTTTGAGTTCCTCTGCGGCAAAGTCCACCACGTGATGAGAGGTGATCTTGTTGATAAAGTACATAGTTCCCTCCTTGAATCCTACCCATATGCAGGAAATATTTTCTTTGCCCATTATATCATACCGAAAAAGCCGTGTCAAGCCTTTCGCCAAATTAAAAAGCTAAAAAAGCATGCACTGCGAAAGAATTCCGCAGTGCATGCACGGGTCATAAATTTTCTGTTTAATACGCAATAAACAAACCGCTCTTTCCAAAGACCTGCCGCATGGCAAGCGTCATCATGTCCTGGTCGTAGCAGGCCTCGAGCTCGAGCTCGTACACGCCGAACTCATCAAGGAACTCATAGAATTTTTTCTGTGCCTCCATGCCGAGGCCAACCGCTTTGAGCATCAGCACATCGAGAATTCCCTGGCAGTAGATCATATAGCGATCAAGCATGCGGTATGCCACGGTCTGGGCACGATAGGGGGTCAAGCGATGCTCCTTGACAAAGGAAGCAAACTCGGCCACGAGCGCCTTCGCCTCGCGAAGATCCTTGGCAAATTCGGGATTATAAAACTTGCCCTTTCCCGGATCGGACGACAGTTTGCCGTTCATGTAGCGGAAGTCGGCCGCCTTGCCGAGTTTCTCGAAGAAGGTAAGCACCTCGCGCCACTGTTCACCGTAGGCATGGCTGAAGTAATCCTCCTTCAGCGCCTCGAAGTCGACCGAGGTATCAAAGAGCGTCGAGCCGTATACGTAGAAGGAGAAGCCGTTTGGCCAAAAGCTTCTCTGCGAGCCGTCCTCCACGATACCGTTGCAGCCGTGAGCGCGGTAACCCTTGATATCCTCGTGAATGATACGTGCGGCATCAAGAACACCAAGGTCACGATACTGAATCCAGCAGTAATGATATTCGTATACAAAGCTCTGCACACGGCAACGCTCGCGCCAAAGTCTACCATGCTCGAGATATTCGTTGACGTCGCTGGGAAGCTCAAAGTTGTTGAGAACGAAGGGCGGAAGATCAAAATGTGTCTCGCCCGGCTTCTTAACAGACTGATCGTAGTTACGCGTGATGGCGGCAATGAGCAGCGAGAATCGATCGGGATTCTTAATAAATACCGTCTCGGGCGCCCACGTGGTATCGACATAGCAGATAAAGACAATGCGCGTTGCGAGATTTCTTGCCGTCAGCTCCTCGTCGATCTCGTTCATCATCATGACGTACCAATCGGACGGAGTTTTTTTGCGGCACTCCTCGCACTCGCAGTGGTTCTTATTTCCGTCGGCAAGCCATACGTGGAGATAATCGACGTTGGTTGCGTTCTCGGCATAATCACAGACGCAGTTGACGACCTTGCGGCGCGCCTCGGCATTGGACATGCAGAAGTTGCTCAGAATCGGGATGCCGCGGAAGAGCTTGCGCTCGCCGTTCAGCATGGCGAGGTAGGGGCGAGATTCGGCAGGAATATCCTCGTCCGAGAATTCGTTCGTCCAGCCACCCGTTGTCTCAATGCCGAAGGCCTCGGCCGTCCAACCGTGACCGATATCGTGGAACTGCAGACCGCGCTTCGAGATCTCAGCTTCGCACTGTCTCTTCCACTGCAGAACCGTCTCGGCCGATACGGGCTCGGGCTCGCGAACCTTATCGTTATGGCGGTGGATGTAATACTTATCGTAATAGGTCTTTGGATTGTCGAACTCGATCATGAAGATATTCATACCGATCTTCGGCGTAAAGTCGATGGCTCCCAGCATACTTGACTGGAACTCTGCG
>CAYULZ010000037.1:0-12696 GCA_964445865.1 uncultured Lachnospiraceae bacterium
CAGACTCTGGTGTGAGAACAGCACACTCGGGTACTGTGCCGTTGCCAGATCGGCGCGAAGCCAAGCCAATGTCTCAGGCGAGAGCATGGAGATGCTTCCCTCCGCGGCATATTTGTAGTTTCCGTTCTCATAATCGCGGCAGGCTTCGCCGTCGGCAAAGCAGCAGCCGTCCAGCACGACAAAATGCACGCCGCCGCAATCGTAAGAATAGTAGCCCCTCTCTGCCCCCAGATAGGTCAACACGGCCGATTTGCGGTTGCGATCCATGTCGTGGTTGCCGAGCACGTGATAAAACGGCATGGCAAGTGCCTGCAGCCGTCGGCGAATCGCTTCCTTATCCGAAATATTCTTCTCGCCGGGCGGGCAAAAATCACCAAGCTCAATACAAAAATCGCACGCCGCCGCCTCGGCTGCCTGCAAAAAGCAATCCATGCGCGCGGGCGCATCGTGAATGAATTCAGTATGCAGATCGGCACAAACGCCAAAACGAACCTTCATCTTTTTCCCTTTCTTTTCAGTGTCAAAACAGATCGTAGTGCGAGCCGATGCGCGGAACCTCCACGCGGCTTTCGGGCAGGCGTTCTCCAAGCATGCGGATCGCCTCCTCGGCATGTCCGTCATGCCACATATAAAGCTCCTTCCGTCCAACCTCGTAGAGATGGCACAAGAAATAGCGCTTCGCACGGAAGCGCGCGGAGAAATCGGCAAATTTCTGCATCATTGGCAAATAATTTTCGGGATTCAGCGCGTCGTTACCCGCCCACAGATGCGAAATACAAAGGTCAATTTCGCCAAAATCGGGATACGCATCGTAATCGTAATTGCGAACGTCGGCGGGCATCAGCACGCGTCCGTTCGGCGCGATCAGCTCGTAGCCGCGCTCGATGAAGCTTGCCATGTCCTCTCCCGCAGGCACGTGCGGCGTGTCAAAGGCACGCACCGTCAGATCTCCGAAAACGAATTCGTCACCGTCGTGAACCCAGACGATGTTTTCCTTTTTGATCTCGGATTTCTCGACGAGATCGGCGCGGCACCCATATGGCAGATACCAACGAATGGGCGTGTCCTTCAGCGCGCGCATCAGCGGGATACACATATGGTCATCATGTTGATGGGTAATCAGCACGAAGGATACCTGCGAAAAATCCTCGACAAAGCGCGGCAAAAGCGCATCAAATGCCGTCGTTCGGCGGATCTGCGGATCTACGGCGAATTTTTGTCCCGCAACCGAAAAAAGATACGAGGACGGGCCGACGAGCCACATACGATCCTCGCCTGCGGATGCGAGGAATTCGTCAAATGCGCGTGTCCAGCGACCGAGAAAATGCTCGTCGTAGTCACGGATCGCGATTGCCAACGGCGACGTCGGGGCAAGCTTGTTCAAATCTTCCATTGTTCGTTACCTCCGAAAAGTCTTCATTACCGCTTTATTATAGCATACATCGACGACAAATGCAAGAAAAAGCACGAAAACGCAGATGCATTTCCGTGCTTTTCTGTTTTTTATTCTTCCGTCTTCTCGTAAAAATCCTTGTGGAGTGCGTCGCGCAGCGCGTTTAAGGTCGCGGGGGCGCGGCCGCCGACGGGCATGCCGTCGATCTCGCAGGCGGGTCGGCAGAGCGTTCCCGACGAGGTCACGAATACCTCGGCGGCCTGCATCATGTCGTCCAGCGTGAAGGGCTCCTCGTAGGCAGGAATGCCCAGCTTCTTACAAGCTTCGAGCATATGGTGACGGGCAATACCCGCAAGGATCAAGTTATCGGCAGGTGCGGTCTGCACCGCGCCGTCGTCACGAATAATGGCAAGATTCGAATGTGCGCACTCGGTCACGCGACCGTCGCGATGGAACACCGCCTCGTCCGCACCGCACGCCTGCGCCTCGCGCGAGGCCATAACGGTCGGAATGAGATTCAGCGTTTTCATATTGCAATGGAAGAAGCGTGTGTCGGGTACGGTGATCAGCTTCATCGGCTCATAGGAATTGCGAAGCTTCATCGGGCGAATGGTCACCCAAATGTTGGCCGTCATTTTCTCGGTCGGCGCATGGTTGCGCATACCCGTACCGCGCGAGATCTGCCAATAGAGCAGCTGCTCGTGGTCGTCGACCTTGCGGACGAGCGAATACAGCAAAGCCACGAAGGCCTCGCGCTCCATCGGCAGCTCGATCCCCAGATACGCCGCACTCTCATAGAGGCGATCCATGTGCTCCTCCACGGCATAAATGCGGTAATTTCGGACATAGGCCACCTCAAACACACCGTCACCGAAATAACAGGCGCGGTCATTCATGGGCACAGTCATATTTTCAATCAGATCGTAGGCTCCGTTATAGTACCCGAGATTTTTCATAGCGCTTCATTTATCCTTTCTCACGTGGTCTCTTCTAGCGTATGAGAAAAGCAAGAAAACTATGCCGCTTAGGGCCTCTTTCTTACATAGTGTTATTATATCACAACCGCACACGGCTTGTCAAGAATCCGTCCGTCTTTTTTCAAAACCGACTTGCTTTTTGGGGTAGGATATGGTATACTGAATATAATGTGTTAAGAATTGTTTGGAAAGGAGGCATTCCGTGAAATTTTTTTCCAGAACCGTTCTGCGAGAGAAAATATCTGAGGCTCTCTCCTCGGTCCTTCCCGTCAGCGGTATCATTCTGTTGCTGATCGCCAGCATCGTTCCCGTCTCCCCCGCTATGATGCTTGCCTTCCTTATCGGCGCGTTTATGCTGATCCTTGGCATGGGTTTATTTACGCTCGGCGCGGAAATGTCCATGACGCCGATGGGCGAATACGTCGGCGCAAAAATGACGGCCTCGCGCAAGCTTTGGCTGATCCTCTCGGTCTCCTTCTTCGTGGGCGTAATGATCACTATCTCCGAGCCCGATTTGCAGGTTCTAGCCAATCAGATCTCGTCGATCCCGAATCTGACCCTGATCCTCTCGGTCGCTCTCGGCGTCGGCATCATGCTGATGGTCGCGATGCTCCGCATCGTCTTTCGCATTCGTCTCAAATATCTGCTTTTGATCTTTTATACGATCGTTTTCGTGCTGGCCTTTTTCGTGCCGCGCGCCTTCCTCGCCGTCTCCTTTGATTCGGGCGGCGTGACCACAGGTCCGATGACCGTGCCCTTCATCATGGCTCTCGGCGTCGGTGTGGCAGCGATCCGATCAGACGACTCGGGCGGTGACGACTCCTTCGGCCTCGTTGCGCTCTGCTCGGTCGGCCCGATCCTCGCGGTCATGATCCTCGGCCTTATCTTCAACGGCGACGCCTCGTCGGTCTCCGATTACACCATTCCCGACGTTGAGACCTCGCGCGACATCATCGCCCTCTTTTTGAAGGCGTTACCGCACTACATCAAAGAGGTCGCCATCGCGGTTGGCCCCATCGTTATCTTCTTTTTGATCTTCCGCGCCTGCACGGGCGGACGCGGCATGAAGGGGCTTGGTAAGATCTTGATCGGCGTGGTTTATACCTATCTCGGCCTCGTCCTCTTCCTCACGGGAGTGAACGTCGGCTTTATGCCGATCGGTCACTATCTGGGACTGGCGCTGGCCGATTCCCGCCTCGCATGGATCATCGTTCCGCTCGGCATGATCATCGGTTACTTCATCGTGGCTGCCGAGCCTGCCGTGCACGTTCTGACCAAGCAGGTCGAGGAGGTCACCTCGGGTATGATCCCGGGACGCGTGCTCTCGCTCGCCCTCTCGCTCGGCGTTGCCTGCTCGGTCGGTATCGCCATGCTTCGTATTCTTTTGGGCATTCCGATCCTTTACATTCTGCTCCCCGGCTATCTGGTCGCGCTCGTGCTGACCTTTTTCGTGCCCGATCTGTTTACCTCAATTGCCTTTGACTCGGGCGGCGTGGCCTCGGGACCCATGACCGCAACCTTCCTGCTTCCCTTCGCCGTCGGCGCGTGTGATGCACTCGGCGGAAACGTCGTCGAGGACGCCTTCGGTGTGGTCGCCATGGTCGCCATGACGCCGCTGATCGCCATTCAGATCCTCGGCCTTGTTTACAAGCTCAAGCAGGCACACGTCAAGGACGAGGTCCTTCCCGCCGAGGAAGAGCCCGAAATCATCATCGACGCGCCCTCGACCCCCGAGGAGCTGCCGTCCGAGGATGAGGATATCATCGAACTGTAACGGAGGTGAAAATATGAAGGATTTGTTTTTCTGGATCACCATCATCAAGCGCACCGATGCGCAGGAATATGAAGAATTTTATCGCAACCAAGGCGTTTCGGTCATTTACAGCGTACCCTGCAACGGCACGGTGCATGAAAAGCACCTCAATCTGTTCGGCCTGGAGCGCAGTGAAAAGACCATGCTGTTCGCCACCGTGACCGAGGCGACACAAAAGCAGCTGATCGGGCGATTGACCACACAAATGAAGATCGACCTTCCCGACCGCGGCGTCGCCATGGGCATTCCCCTTTCGGGCGTCGGCGGCATGAAAACCTTTGAATACTTTACCGCGGGGCAGCCCCTCGCGCCGAAAACGGAGGAAACGACTATGACACACGAATCCGAACATGAGCTGATCGTTGCCATTTATGAAAAGGGCTATACCGATCTCGTCATGGACGCCGCACGCGAGGCGGGCGCCCGCGGCGGTACGACCATTCACGCCAAAGGAACGGGCGCAGGTGCCGAGAAATTCTTCGGCATGACGCTCGCGCAGGAAAAGGAGATAGTCTTTATCGTCTCTCACGTGGATAAGAAGAAGGACATCATGCGCGCCATCATGCAGAATGCCGGTGTGGATTCCAAGGCGCATGCGCTGGTCTTCTCGCTCCCCGTATCCGAGACAGCGGGCTTCCGCTTTGCCGATATGGTGCAAAAGGAAGCGGAATAAAACGCATACAAAAAGAGGCCGTCAAGCGGCCTCTTTTTTGATTCAAAAATATTGCGGAAATACCGAAAAATCGGGGAAGAATATTTTGGCGTGCGCACGGAGCTCGTCCTGCGACGGCTCGTAGCGGTCGTAGACCGCAACCGTCGGGAAGCCCGCCGCTGCAGCCGTTTTTAAAGCGTATGCCGCATCCTCAAACACCCACGTATGCTCCTTATCCGTGCCCATATGGGTGCACGCAAGATCAAAAATATCGGGGTATTTCTTCGAGCGGCCGACGGTTTTCGTCGAAAAGATCGCGTCAAAATACCGACGTACGCCGCTTCGCTCAAGAGCCAGTTCAACAAGCTCGGGATCGGTTGCCGATGCGATACAGCACGGGACGCCCTGCGCCCGCAAATACTCCAGAAAATCGACGATGCCCGCCTTCGGCGGCAAGCCCCGCTCAAAATGCGTCCGCATCACGGACTGAAACGATTCGAGAATGTCCTCGAGAGACTCCTCCATCACATAATTTTCCTTCAGATAGACGGCCGATTGCGCCAGGGTCATATCCAAAAGCTTTTTGGCCAACGACTCCTCCACGGCAAAGCCCCGCTGCTTCAGAAATTCCACGCGCATGGTTTCCCACTCCTGCATCGAATCGAGCACCGTGCCGTCCATGTCAAAAATCGCGCCCTTGATGGTATACATTGGTTCTGCCCCCTTTATTTTCCTACGCAAAATTTTGAAAAGATCTCGGCGACGATCTCCTCGCCGATCTCACGGCCGTCCACCTCACCGAGCGCGGACAGCGCATTCTCGACGGCAATACAGCACAGATCCAGGGATACGCCGTCGGACAGCTCGCGAAGGGCGTCACCGAGCCGCTCGTCAGCCGCACAAAGAGCGGCATACTGCCGTGCGCCCGTGACGACCGCGTCCTCGCCGAGTGAAAGCGAGCCGTCGATAAAGAGCGCATCTACCGCGTCGGCAAGACGATCAAAGCCCTCTCCCGTTTTGGCGGACACGCGAAGCACCGCCGAGAAGCCGCCCGGCAACGCAGCCGTAACGTCGATCTCGGTACAATCGGTTTTATTCAAGAGGGCAATCGCGGGGACGCCGCTCGCCACGACGTGCTTTGCGAGTGCGAGATCCTCCTCGCCAAGCGGAACCGTACTGTCAAACACAGCAAGGATCAGCTCGGCACGGCCGAGCTCCTCCCACGTGCGGGCAATACCGATGCTCTCCACGCAGTCGTCGGTCTCACGCAGACCCGCCGTATCCGAAAGGCGGAGCGTGGTCTTGCCGAGAACCGCCGTCTCACGCAGGACGTCGCGCGTTGTACCCTCCACGTCGGTCACGATCGCGGCATCGTAGCCGAGGATCTGATTATATACCGAGCTCTTCCCCGCATTGGCTCTGCCGCAAATGACCGTGGGAATCCCCTCGGCCACTGCGCGTCCCGTCCGATAGGTCGACATCAGGGATTTTAAGCGGACCTGCGTATCAGAAAGCGCTCCGATCATCTCCTCCCGACTCATTTCGCCAAGATCCTCGTCAGGGAAATCGATCTGAGCATAGATGGTTGCGAGGACACGCCGCATCGCGTCGTACAGCTCGTCCATGCGCTCCGCCAGATGGCCTCGCATGCCGCCCCGCGCGAGCAAAAGCTGTCCTTCGTTGCTCGCCTCCAGCAAGCTTCCGAGCGCCTCCGCCTGCGAAAGCCCAAGGCGTCCCGAAACGTAGGCGCGGCGCGTAAATTCTCCTGCCTCGGCCATGCGTGCCCCTGCGGCCAGCGCGGCCGAAAGCACCTTACGCGTCACGAGAACGCCGCCGTGGCAGGTAATCTCCACGGTATCCTCTCCTGTAAAGGAGTGCGGAGCATAAAAGACGACCGCCATGCCGTCGTCCACGGCAAGCGATTCGTTCGGCATAAAGATCTCACCGTAGCTCATATGGGCGTGACCGATCTCGGAAAGCCGTTTTCCCGACCGTGGCCGAAAGATCCTCTCGCCAATGGCAACGGCATCGTTTCCTGAAATGCGGATCATCGCCACGCCACCCTTACCGTAGGGCGTCGAAACGGCGGCAATCGTATCCAATATGTTCATAAAAGAACCTCCACAAAGTCAAAGGGCTGTCTCAAATCGTCATTTGAGACAGCCCTTTTTTGAGACGGATTACTCAGCGTCAGCAGCAACTACCTCTGCCTCTTCCTCACAAGCCTCGTCGAGCTCGAGCTCGCAATCGCAGCACTCGTCGTCGAGCAGGTCGTCGCAATCGCAAACGAGATCCTCGGTGTACTTCTTGATCAGCTTGTAGATGACGAAAGCAATCGCACTTGCAGCGGCAACAACGGCAACAGAGATCGCGATGATCTTACCGTAGTTGGTCTTCTTTTTGTGGAAAAAGTTCATGGTATACCTCCTATATCTTATAAAAAAGATTTTCTAATATTAGTATACCATATTTTTTTCAAAATGCAAGAGGATAATTCAATTTTTTTTAATTTTCATATTTTCGTCACAAAGAGATGCATGATACCCCCAAGGTGTAGCCAAATGAAAGTTTCGGTCAAGCCTTTTCAAAGGCTTGACCGAAACTTTTTTACGGCTGGGCCCCGTAGCCATGAGAGAAAGATTTTTTCAAAAAACAAAATAATTTTCATTTTCCACTTTCTTTTATAAACAAAATCTGCTATAATGATAGGTGATATGCAATTTGGTCGGAGGAAGCTATGACATACCACGAAATTACAAAGGCTTTGGCAAATGCCGAAATCGAAAATCACCGCGCGGAGGCGGCTATGCTGATTTGTCGCTTCTGCGGCATCAATCAGGCAGAGCTCCTTCGCCGTCACGATGAGGACTTCGATTCTCCCGAGCTGGAGAATGCCGTCATTCAGCGTATTTCGCACTATCCGCTTCAATATATTCTGGGCTATTGGGATTTTTGCCACGAGACCTACCGCATCACCGAGGATACCCTGATTCCGCGCTCGGATACCGAAAAGCTCGTCGAACTGGCTACTCGCCTACTCCCCGAAAAAGCACGCTTTGCCGATCTCTGCACGGGTAGCGGGTGCGTCGCGATCTCGACCCTCGCCGCGCGCGCTGATTGCCGTGCCGTGGCCGTCGATCTGTTTCCGAAAACCTTGGAGATTGCGCGTGAAAATGCCGAAACCAACGGCGTCGGCGACCGCCTCGGCTTCCTTGAGGCCGACGTCCTCACCCCCGATTTTATGCACGAGCTCGGTGCCTTTGACGCCATTCTCTCCAACCCCCCCTACATCGAAACCGAGCAGCTCTCGCTCCTTGAGCCCGAGCTCGCCTTTGAGCCGAACGCCGCGCTCGACGGTGGAGACGACGGCCTCAATTTCTACCGTGTCATCATCGGCGAATACGGAAAATATCTCGCTCCCACGGGCTTTATGCTTCTCGAGATCGGTTGCGATCAGGCCAAGGCCGTCTCAACGATCGCCGCCCACGCAGGCTTCCGCTGTGAGGTCTACAAGGACTACGGCGGCAACGACCGCGTCGCGCATTTGACACGCCTCGCCGTCGCCCATACGGAAGACTGACGCATATACTGTACCGCACCCTTTATTTTTTAACGTAAGGAGAAACACCGTGAATATTGTCGTCCTTGCCGGGGGATTCTCGCCGGAACGAAACGTCTCCCTTTCGTCGGGCACACTCATTGCCGCCGCCCTTCGCCGCAAGGGTCACCGCGTGCTGATGCTCGACGTCTACGTCGGCCTTGCTTCCCTGCCCGACGATCCGAATACTTTGTTTGATGAAGTCGACCATCCACACGTTACAGTCAGCCGCGACGTACCCGACCTTGATGCCCTCCGTGCCGCCCACGGCCGCGGCAACGAGCTGATCGGCCCGCACGTCGTTGAGGTCTGTCGCATGGCCGACGTAACCTTTCTTGCCCTTCACGGCGCGATGGGCGAGAACGGCCAGCTCCAAGCGCTCCTCGACATTTACGACATTCCCTATACTGGCTCTGGCTACCTCGGAAGCACACTCGCCATGGATAAGGACATTGCCAAAACCGTACTGTCCGCCGCCGGCATTCGTGTGCCACGAGGCGTACGCCTCGATCTTGCCCGCGGCGAGCCCGATTTTGATGCGATCATCGCTACCTGCGGCCTGCCCGCCGTCGTCAAGCCCTGCTCCTGTGGTTCGAGCGTCGGCGTCTCCCTAGTAGACACCCGCGAGGAGCTCTGCGCCGCGATCGCCCTCGCACGGCAATACGAAAACGATATTCTGGTCGAGACGCGCATTCGCGGCCGTGAGCTGACCTGCGGTATCGTCGAGGGGCGCGTCCTACCGCCCGTTGAGATCATCCCGAAGAGCGGCTTTTACGATTATCAGAACAAATATCAGGCAGGCGCAACCACCGAGCTCTGCCCCGCACCGCTCACCGACGCAGAGCTTGCCAAGGTGCAAAAGGCCACGGCCGACGGCTTTGCCGCCCTGCATCTCAACTCCTACGCGCGCCTCGATTTCATTTTGGACAGCGAGGGCGAGGTATGGTGTCTGGAGGCCAACACGCTCCCCGGCATGACCCCCACCAGCCTCCTTCCGCAGGAGGCGGCCGCCACGGGTATGGACTACGACACCCTTTGCGATACGCTCGCCCGCTCAGCACTGACCAAGAAGAAAAAAAGGACAAAAGTAATCATGAAACTGACTACGGAGCAGCTCCGCGCGATCACCTTTGGCGCGGCAAGAATTGAGGAAACCGAAACAGGCCTGCACTTTTATCGCTTCACCAAGGAGCAAGAGGCCTACTATCAACAGCAAACCTATAACAAGGGTTTTTATGATAAAACCTTTTCTACGGCGGGCATCCGCTTGGAATTTGTGACGAACAGTCGCACGCTCGCGATTGAAACCGAGGTGCAAAGCACGGTCATCGCCTCCTCCCGCAAGTTCTTTTACGTGACGGTTTTCTGCAACGGCGAAAAGCTCGGTGCCTTTGGCACAGAGGATACGCCGCAGGGCATGTTTGGCGGTACGTACACGCTCCCCGAGGGTGAGAACACCGTCTGCATCTATCTGCCGTGGTCGGTCGCGGTGATCTTGCGCCGTCTCTCGCTGGACGACGGCGCCACGCTCGTTCCCGTGCAGAAAACATGCAAGCTGATCCAGTTCGGCGATTCGATCACGCACGGCTACGACGCGCACGAGCCTCAGAATTCCTACGCCTCGATCGTAGCAGACGCCCTCGGTGCCGACGCACGCAACAAGGCCATCGGCGGCGAGATCTTTCAGCCCGCGCTGGCCACGCTCCGCGACACAGACTTTGATCCCGACTACATCACGGTTGCTTACGGCACAAACGACTGGTCGCATTCGAGTAAGGAAATCTTTGTGCGCGACTGCCGTGCATTTTATCACAATCTTGCCAAAACCTACCCTGCGGCCACGATTTTTGCCATCACGCCGATCTGGCGCGGACAGGTCAACGAGGAGCGTCCTATGGGGCCGTTCTCTACGGTGGCCGATACCATTCGCACCGTAGCGGCCGAGCTGCCGAACGTAACCGTCATCGATGGCTATTCCTTCGTGCCCGAGGATCCCGCCTGCTTCTCGCCCGACCTCCTCCACCCCTCGGATCTCGGCTTCTGCCATTACGGAAAAAATCTTGCCAAAGCCTTGAAAAAGCATATTCAAGATTAAAAATTTTCCAACCATAATGCCTTTCTTTCGGGATATGATAGTGTTAGACACTGTCATATCCCATTTTTCAGAAAGGAAATCTTATGATAAGCAATCGAAAGCACAGCGCCAGCCGTTTGTCGGTGTGGCTTCTGATCTTTTCTCTCTTAATCCTGACGGCAGCTGCCGCATTTCCCGTGCATGCAACGCCCTTGACCGATCATGCGGGCAACGGTATGAGCGAGGCGGGCAGAGCTGCGGGCGACATGGCACGCGATGCCGCTGACGGCTTGGGTGACATGGCCAGAGATGCCGCAGATGGCGTTCGCAACGCAGCGGACGACATGGCAAACGGCGAGAGCGGTATCGTCGAGGATAACGACGGCGTGATCGGCAACGAAGCAAATAATGCCCAAGACGCGACCACCGATACCCAAAGCCGCGTCGGCCAGATCGCCCTGATCGTCGTGATCGTCGCCATCGTCATCGCCGTGATCATTATCGTTCTTCTCATTCCGAAGAAGAGAAAAGACTAATATTAAATGTTTTGTGGGAAC
The DNA here is from genome assembly GCA_964445865.1 of uncultured Lachnospiraceae bacterium. Lineage (GTDB taxonomy): Bacteria > Bacillota > Clostridia > Oscillospirales > CAG-272 > HGM12713. The sequence goes on from CAYULZ010000037.1 coordinate 11,065, forward strand.
TTTTTGAAAAAAGTTTCTCATGATGAGCTTTTTATGGGGGCTTTTTGAAAAAAGCCCCCATACCCCCCCAAAAACTTTCCTTGAAATTTATTTTGTACCGTGCGCTCCGTTTCTTTTCTACGGAAGCTTACGTCTCGCGCATTGGGCCCCAATTTCCCAACGCGCGGGCGTTTTGTTTTTATGTAGAACCGCAAGCCGAGCAGTTTGTGTTAACCCTGTAGGGACCGGCCTCCCGGACGGTCCGTTTGCGCGATGTTTTTTCCTCGCCGTTTGGCGGTGGATTTACGTTTGGTTTTGCGGCGGGAGCAAGCCCCCGCCCTACGAGGTTGTGTATAATTGCTTCGTTGCAACGCTTACCCAATAGATGGGGGAGGTCAAGGCGGGGGAAGAGTGCGCAGAATGTTCATGCGCGCATGGACATTCAAGCCCTTCCCTCTCCTTGTGGCGTTCTTTGGTTCCTTTCTGTCGCTATTGACAGAAAGGAACATAAATAAAATAAGAAAATAATTTTCAGAAAATTTCAAAAAACTCTTTACAAATATAAAAAAGCATGATATAATAAACCATGCATGTCGTTTACTCGGTGATCGGGCATAGGGCCGCTACGCGGCATTTCACCCGCCGATCGCTGTGTTTGCGATAAATTTTATCAGAAAGGTGAAAAAAGATCATGATGAAAGACGAAAAGCAGGCAATTATTGAGCAGTACGCTACTCATGAGGGTGACACCGGTTCGCCTGAGGTACAGATCGCGCTTCTGACTTACAGAATCAACAATCTGACTGAGCACCTCAAGGCTAACCACAAGGACCACCACAGCCGTCGCGGACTTCTGAAGATGGTCGGCCACAGAAGAAACCTTCTCGGCTACCTGCAGAAGACCGATATCGAGCGTTACCGCGCGATCATCGAAAAGCTGAACCTCAGAAAGTAAGCCAAAATTGCCGGAGTGAAGAGTGGGGATTGTCCCGACTCCTCACTCCCCATTCTTATTTAGCGGTATTTTTGGAAAATCCGCATCCACGTTCCGCCAAAATCTCACATCGATTAGCAGTTACTTGTGCGCCACGCGACACACGGGTGACGTGCAAGTAAGTGCTAAACCTTGTGAGATTCAATAAATTTTTTATGGAGGTTTATTATGTCTCAAAGCATCAGCACACCTATGGAATTCAAAAATTACAAGGTATTCCGCTACACCCTCGCCGGCCGTCCTCTCGTCATTGAGAGCGGTAAGCTCGCAGGCCTTGCCAACGGCTCGGTTCTCGTTCGCTACGGTGAGACCGCCATCCTTTGCTGCGCAACCGCGTCTGCAAAGCCCCGTGATGGCATCGATTTCCTTCCCCTCTCCGTTGAGGTTCATTGATAATACGAAGCACATTTAACCCTGCAATGCGTCCTGCATCCTTCGTAGCCTGTCTTTGAATATCATTAAAATAAGCAGGAACAGTAATAACCGCTTCCGTGATTGTTTCGCCTAAATATTCCTCCGCATCCTGCTTCAGCCGGCGAAGAATGATCGCACTGATTTCCTGTGGGGTGTATTTCTTTCCATCAATGACCGTATGCCAGTCTGTACCCATATATCGCTTTACCGATGCAATGGTTCGACCGGGATTTACTGCTGCCTGT
>CAYULZ010000038.1:0-12521 GCA_964445865.1 uncultured Lachnospiraceae bacterium
CACCGAAATGTTCTCGTATTTTTCTTCGCCTTCGCAATGCTCGTAGTTCTTAATTTTCAGAAACTGTCCTTAAGAAGCCACGGTATTTGGGTATGGCTTTTTCTTATGCCTTCGGAGCCGTCGTGTATTGCAGTGGCATGCCGTAGGTTCGTTCGTAGATTTCCGTCCAGATGCGGTAGTTTTCCTCGAGCATCGCGGTGGTGTTCTCGCTCACGGTCTTGCTCTCATCGGGGTAGATCGGCTTTTCAATGTGAATGGTGTATTCCTGAACGGGGAAGCCGTCCTCACCTACGACGTCGCTGTTTCTCATCGTGATGAAGCAGGGAAGCACGGGCACGCGGTTCTTGGCCGCGAAATAGAAGCCGCCCTCCTTTAAGGGCTTCGGCTTGCGGTAGTTCCACCACATGCTCTGCTCGGGATAGATTAGGACGAAATGTCCCTCCTTGAGGAGCGTGTCGGTCGCGCGCACGAACTCACGCATGGCGCGCGGGCTCGAGGCGAGCGGCAGGGTGTGACAGTGGCGCATCAGATAACCGTAGAAGCCGGGGAAGGAGGTATAGTTTCCTTCGCGAATGATGCGGTAGAATTTGCGCTTCTTCTGCTTGGCGCTCTCATACGCGAGCTGAATGGCGAAGCTGTCGAAGGCGTTGAAGTGGTTGCAGGTAATCACCGCACCGCTTTGGAGTCCCGCAAAGTTCTCCGAGCCGATGATCTCCTTGACGATCATCTTGCGCTGCGAGAGAATGCGGTTCAGGAAAATTCTGGCCATACCGAAGGCAAATTTGCTCTGGATGCGACTTGAGAGCTTCTTGCCGAGGTAATCGACCTCGCCGGCCACGATAGCACGTGTGGGGGGATCCTCCTCGACGTCCTCGTCAAAGCGCCCCTCCTCCTCAAACTGTGCGATCTTGGCCAGAATGTTGATGCGTCCCTCGTCACGTCCTTCGTTGACGCGCGCCATGTAGTGGTCGGGACGGTTGGTCTCGCTGATGGCAAGCTGTGCGAGGCGATCGGCCGATGCCATATCGGAAGCACGCTGCTCGTCGGTGTAGTTGTCCAGAATGGCGCGGATCTCGCCGTAGACCTCGGTCTTTTCGGCGTACTGCCAGAAGACCTCGCCCCAACGGCAATCATGGAAATGCCAGGGCTTGGCGACCATGATGTAGTGGATGACGTTGGCCTCGTCGGGTGAGGCGGGGAGCTGACCGAAGATCTCGGTGTTCCAGCTCTGCGGTAGGAAAAAGACGTTATCCTGACAGATGACGTTCAGATAGTCTTCGTCCTGCGTAACGGTGAAATTATAAACGCCGAGGAGCTCCATGAACTGATCCAGCACGTGCTTTTCACGGAAGCGACGGCAGTTGATCAGCAGAACGCCGGCATTGAAGTAGGCATTGCGGTCGATACCGAGGCAGGTTTCTACGTACGTGCCGTAGATGTCCTCCTGCACCATGGCCTGCTCATGGCAGGCACCGAGATCGTAGTCGGTGATGTCATAGGCATACATTTCGGAGATATCGCCGTTGACAACGGTGTCGCTGTCAATGTAGATTGCCTTGTCGTACTCGGGGAACATCTCGGCGATGAACAGGCGGTAATAGGTCGTTTTGGAGTAGTAGTCACGCAGGGGCATTTTCTCCTTGATCGAATCGAGATACGGCGTGACATTCTCAAAGCTGATGGTAAAGCGCTCGTTCTGCAGGCGCAGAACGGTGGCTTGCGTCTCCTCTTTGATGTCGGTATGAAGCACGTAGATGTGGTAGTTGTGCTCCTTTGACGCGTTTTCGATCATCGAGCTGATCGAAACGACGGTAAATTTCACAAAATTGTCGTCACATGCGTAAAAGATCGGGATGATAGGCGATGCGTGATTCATTGGCGTTCTCTCCTGTATTCTTCCATAAGTCGTTGGTATTCGTTGAGGATATCGTTAAGCTGAGGGTAGCCGAAGACGTGTCGGACACGCTCGACCTGCCATTGCTTGATGTTTTCGGTATGTGGATAGGGCAGGTAAAAAAGGCGCTTGGAAAAATGGCGTACCACGGTGTGCTTGTGCAGAAATTTCTGGTCGTTGAATTTTTGCGGGAGCATCCGACACTTTTGCGTCGCGCGTATGAGCGCGCTTTGGTCGGCAAAGGGAAGCTTTTTGCGGCGAAGCCATTCGCGTGCGCGGACGAACGTACCGCTCTCGCGCATACGGGCGAGGTTAAAGAGCAGAACGCCCGCATTGATATAGTTTGGATGGATCAGATATTTGCCGTAGTGATCGCGTGCCGCCGCGTATTCGACGTCGCTTACGTCAATATCGTAGAGCAGGTGAATGTCGCGGTTGAAGAGTACGTCGGCGTCGAGATAAAGAAGCTTGTCGGGCAGACCCTCGACGCGGTCGGCCAAAAGGCGGATCAACGTATAGGGCGAGCAGTATGCGCCCTCGTTCGGGCAACCCGAAAATTCCTCACGGTAGAGGTCGGTGACGTCGGTGCAGCTGACGCAGTGGTTTTCGCCGTACGAGTGTAGGACACGCGAAAGAAAGGCGATTTGTTGCGGCGTGATGGGGGTATAGCGTGCATCGAGGTGCGTCGCGTCCATCGTGAACAGATGCACGTGAAGTCCCTCGGGGATCTGTGAGCGGCGAAGGATCGAGAGGGTGCAGCTCAGCACGCCGTCAAAGACGCCCTCGTTGCCGCAAAACAAAACATGAAGCATGGCTTTGTCCTTTCGGGAATCGTGGGTTACATGGGAGCGCGCCGATATTCGATCACAACACAGTCGGAAAGACGGCTTCGCTCGGTCATGCACGCGTGTACCCGATCGCGCAGATCCTGTCTCTTTTCGCGAAGGGGAAGCGTGTCGTTCGGATAAAAGGGTCCGTCCACGTAGGTCACAAGCCGCGGGGTCTTTGCGTGCTTCCGTTTCTGATAGGTATTGGTAAAGCAGAAAACGGGAGCACCGTATTTGATTGGGTAGGAGAAGGAATCATCCGGGAAGGGACGGATCCCCGTATAGTATGGCCAGATATGCGCCTCAGGATAAATAAAGACCGCCTTTTTTTGCGCGATCCGTTTCTCGATGATCGCAAGGAAATTCCTCGCGGCCTCTCTGTCGTCAGGCAGAGGGAGCGCACCGATCCAGGGCGTGATGCGTCCGAGCACGGGCATCGACACGTTGTTGGGGTGTACGATGACGTAGGCGTCGGTGGGGAAGGAGATAAAGGTGGGAATGAGCGCGTCGGCGATAATTTGCGTGTGGTTACCGAAGATGAAAATTCCTTTTCCGCGCGCCTGCTTCAAGGCTTCCCGTCCTATGATCTTATGACGGAATTTCAGCTTTAAATACAGAAACGCAAGGGGCGTGGCCACCACGCGATACCAGAATAGATGCACGACCTTACGCCAACCGTCGGTACGCTCATAAGCATAGCGACCGTCAATGCGGCGCGGCGTGATCACAGCGGTGGAAAATTCGTCGTTTTTTTCGTCCTGGAATTCGATCACACGCGGCAGTCGGGTCTTTTTTGCTTTTTTGCTTGCCATAACAGCTCCTAAATATCTGCTCGAAACCTCACAAAGTGGTTATCGATACTATATTACCATACTTTTTCATTTCTGTCAAGGTATTTTTATAAAATTTTTGTTGACCTATACAACAAACGGCTTCCGTGCGGAAGCCGTTCTGTATTTACGCTTGCTTGGCAAAGTACGCTAACGCTTCGCGATAGCCCTCGAAGCCGAGACCGCAGATGGTTTTCTTTGCGACCAGGGAAACGTAGGAGAACTTGCGGAATTCGTCGCGCGACTGAATGTCCGAAAGATGTACCTCGACCGTGGGAATGCCAACGGCCTTGAGTGCGTCTAGAATGGCGACGCTCGTGTGCGTGTAGGCGGCGGGGTTGATCACAATACCCTCGTAAACGCCGTACGCCGCTTGGATCACATCGACGATCTCGCCCTCGTGGTTAGATTGGAAGAGGGTGACGCTGTGTCCGTATTCCTCGGCCGATGCGCGGATAAAGTCCTCAAGCGCTCGAAAATTCTGCTTGCCGTAGATGTCGGGCTCGCGGATGCCGAGCATATTCAGATTGGGACCGTTGATCACAAGTAATTTCATATGCTTCCTCCCTCATTTACCGTAGCGGTGGTTTTTAATGGCGTCGAGCATGGCGGCCACCGTCTGCTCGGGCACCTCGGTGCTCTTGATCTCATAGTCAGCAAAGCGGTGATAGGCATCGATGCGCTCACGGTAGAGCACCTCGGGGGTCTTAGCCTGCGAAAGCGGACGGCCGCTGCTCGGCAGCTTGTCCACGTCACGGTCAAGAAAGAGAATGATGCCGTTCTGGTGCAGGGGATCGTAGTTGTATTCGCGAGTGACTGCGCCGCCGCCCGTAGCAATGACCGTGCCGCTCTTTTTGCCGAGCTCGCAGAGCACCTCATGCTCCATTTCTCGGAAGCGCTCCTCTCCCTCGGCGCGAATGACCTCGGCGGGCGTTTGGCCGTGCATGGTGAGAAATTCGTCGTCGGCGTCGAAGAAGAGACGGCCGAGCGTGTCGGCGAGCAAGCGTCCGACGGTGCTCTTGCCGCAGCCGGGCATACCAACGAGGATCAGGTTGTGCGTGTCGCGTGCGATCGTCTGCACGATGGTGTCGGCAATGTCGTCCTCGGCCTCGTCGCCCGTGAAAAACTCAAAGGCCTTGACCGCCTGCGCGACGAGCATCGAAAGTCCGTTGGCAAAGGGAATACCGCGCGCCTCGGCATCGAGAAGGAGGCGAGTCTTGGCAGGGTTGTAAATGACGTCGAGCACGCCCGAGCAATGCGGGAAGATCGACAGATCGACGGGGGCGACGCCGTTTTTGGGATACATGCCGACGGGCGTGGCGTTCGCGACGATCTCGGCGTCGGTGTGACGCGCGAGAGTTTCGGGCGTGTTGTCCTCAATGCCGATCACGACAAGCTCACGCACGCCTCGGTCGCGAAGCACGGCGCACACGGTAGCCGAAGCACCGCCCGTGCCGAATACGATGGCCTTTTTGCCCTCGACCTGCATGCCTGCCGAGCGGATCATATAATCAAAGCCGAAATAGTCGGTGTTGTAGCCGTAAAGCTTGCCGTCCTTGCCGCGCACGACGGTATTGACCGCACCGATGGCCGTCGCCTCGGGGGCGATAACGTCGAGGAAGGGCATGACGTCCTTTTTATAGGGAATGGTAACGTTGAAGGCGTCGAGCGTGCCGCTGCGGACGAACGTACCGACCTCCTCGGGGCGAAGCTCGACGAGATTGTAGGAATAATCGGCGATCTCCTTATGTATGATGGGTGAAAAGCTGTGTCCGAGGTGCTCGCCGAGCAGACCGCATTTCATGTTTTGATAGCCTTGCTTCATCAGATGACCTCCGAATATGAGCCGAGGTAGGTGAATTCATCGCATTCCTGCTCGAGCTCGGCGAGGAGCTGGGCGAGCTTTTCGGAATAGACGGGTGCCTCGAGATCGAAGTAGAACATAAATTCAAAATCACGGTCAGGGATCGGACGTGATTCGAGCTTGAGCAGGTTAATACCAAGCGCATTGAAGCGCGAGAGCAGACGGTAGAGCGCACCCGGCTTGTGGGGCGTGACGACCATCAGCGAAGTGCGGTCAGCACCAGGGTAGATCTCGGTCGCGTTGGTGATGCAGATGAAGCGCGTGTGATTGTTGCCGTTGTCCTGTACCGAGGACGAAAGCACGGAAAGACCGTATTGTGCGGCGCAGGCGCGCGAGGAAAGCGATGCAAGGTCGGTGCGGTCGGACTCGGCGACCATCTGTGCGGCCTGCGCGGTGTTGGCGACGCGCGTGATCTTGACGTTCGGGCCGAGCGACGAAAGGAAGGCCGAGCATTGGCTGATGGCTTGCTCATGCGAGACGATCTCGCGGATATCCGAGAGCTTCGCCCCCTTCTTAGCCAGCAGATTGTGGTCGATCTTGATGCGAACCGTACGCACGATGCGGAATCGACGGCTGATCATCAGGTCGTAGACCTGCTTGACCGAGCCGGCCGTGCTGTTCTCGATCGGGATCACGCCGTAACGGCAGAGTCCTGCTTCAATGGCCGAGAAAACCTTTTCCCAGTTTGAGAAGAACATGATGTTGGGGAGCTTGAACAGACGCTCGGCGGCGATCTGCGAATACGCGCCCTCGACGCCCTGGCAGGCGACGGTCGCGCGCTCGGGGAAGATCTGCGGCGTGTTTTGGAGCGCGTCGGTGATCTCGCGGTAGAGTGCCGACTCGTGCTGAAGCTGCTTGTGCTGATAGGAGCGCGAGAGCTCAAGAATGGTCGAGTAGAGCGTGCGGGTGTAGTCCTCAAATTCCTCGCCCGAGAGCTCCGCGATCTTTGCGAGCAGGGCGCGCTCGCGCGAGGCGTCGAGCACGCGCATGCCATTCTGTCGCTTGTATTCGGCGACGTTTGCGGCCACTTGCATGCGCTCCTTGAAGAGGGCGACCAGTTGGCGGTCGATGTCATCGATCTGATGACGCAATTCTTGAAGATCCATAGTATTGATTATCCTTTCTGTGACTGTTCAACAGGAGAAGCATTCTTCTTTCGTTTTTTTCTGTTGGCGTATTCGACCATCGGAGAAAGAAGCACGATCAGGGCGGGGAAAAGGGCGGCGACGAGGAAGGCGGCCTTGAGGTCGTTGCCGAGAAGCTCGGCGATCCAACCAATCACGGTCGGACCGACCATACAGCCGAGATCTCCTGCCATGGCAAGGAGCGCAAACATGCGCACGCCGCCAAAGGGAATATTTTTTGCTCCGAGGCTTAAGGTTCCCGGCCAGGTGATACCGACCGCAAGGCCGCAGAGCGTGCATGCGAGCAGAGAGAGCAGGGGCGAAGGGGAAAGCGAGGCCAGAAGATAGGAGATCACGCAAAGGACGGCAGAAAGCGTGATGAAGCGAGCGAGCTTGATGCGTTCACTCATCAAGGCGTATACAATGCGTGCCGTGCCCATGAAGATCGCAAAGGCAAAGGGGCCTAAGAGATCGCCTACTGCTTTGGAAACGCCAAGTCCCGATTCGGCAAAGGCCGAGGACCACTGTAGCATGACCTGCTCGGCCGCGCCGCCGCAGAACATGATGATGAAAAGGAGCCAGAACAGTCCCGAGCGAAATAGGGAGCGTTCCTTACGGGTGGGCGTTTTTGTATCTTGCGTGCGCGGAAGATCATAAATAGGAACGAGAGAAAAGGCAACGACACCCAGCGCGGGCACGATTGCCCACAGACAGGACAAAAGCCGCCAATGCTCAATGCCGATAAGGGCAAAAAAGAGGGTTGAAAAGAGGGTGATGGCCGCTACCCCCCAGCAGTAAAAGGAATGAAGCAGGCTCATTGTGGCGCTTTTCTTTTTCGGATCGGTGGGGCAGGCCTCGACGATGGGGCTGATTAGCACCTCGGTCAATCCGCCACCGATGGCACACAAAACGGTGCAAAGGATCAACCCTACGTAGGGCGCGGGGAGCAGATCGGGAAGCCATGCAAAGCCCGTCATGCCGAGAATGGCCAGCACGTGTGCTGCGATTGCGAGTGCGCGCGTGTTGAGGGAACGGTCAAATTTTGCCGTGATGGCGTCGGTCAGAAATTGGGCAATAAAGCTGATGGCGATCAAAAGACTGATCTTGCCCAGAGAAATGTCGAACTCCTTTTCAAAGGTCAGAAAAAGGAGAGGGGCAAAATTGATGGTGATGGCTTGCGTTAGGTAGCCGACAAAGCCTGCCCTGACGGTATGCTTGGCTTGAAGCCTCATAGTTCAAATACCTTCTTGTACGGTTATTTTTGCGCCGCATCCAAGAGAAGATCGACAATCGCGATAGCCGCCGCCGCCTCGATGACGGGAACGGCACGGAGCACGACGCAGGGGTCGTGGCGACCCTTGATCGAGAGCTTGACGGGCGTCATGGTGACCATGTCCACGCTGTCCTGCTCCTTGAAGATCGATGGCGTGGGCTTCATGACGACGCGGAAAACACAGGGCATGCCGTTCGTCATGCCGCCGAGAATGCCGCCGACATGGTTGGTGCGTGTGGTGATACGCTTCCCGTCGGTCACGAAGGCGTCGTTGTAGGCTGAGCCGCGCATCGAAACACCGTCAAAGCCAACCCCGAATTCGATGCCCTTCACGGCGGGAATGCCGAACATGATCGAGGCGATGCGGTTTTCGAAACCGTCGAACATATGCTCGCCAAGACCTGCGGGAAGGCCGATCGCCGCGCATTCAATGATGCCGCCGATCGAATCTCCCTCGGCTCTGGCCGCTTCTATCAGGGTACGCATCTCGGCACCCTTTTGTTCGTCAAGAACAGGAAATTGATCGCGTTCGGCAAGGAGAGAAAGCTCCTTCTCGCTGACCGTGACAGCATCAAGGGAGGCGTCGTTGACCTCTCCGATGGCCGCTACGTGCGCACCGATACGAATGCCACGAGTCTTGAGGTATTGCAGGCAAATACCGCCCACGATGCAAAGGGGGGCGGTCAGTCTGCCCGAAAAATGTCCGCCGCCGCGCAGATCGACCGCGTCGCCGTATTTGCATTTAGCGGCAAAATCGGCGTGCGAGGGGCGGGGAACGAAGGATAGATTGTTATAATCTGAGGAGCGCTGGGAGGTGTTGCGAATGATGGCGTGCAATGTCTCCCCCGTAATAGTATTGCCGTCCACCCCCGATAAAAATTCGGGGAGATCGGCCTCCTTGCGTGGCGTTGAGAGGGAATTCTGTCCCGGCGCACGGCGCTTCATAAAGCGCAACAGCTCGGCCTCGTCAAAGGCAAAGCCCTGCGGCAGGCCCTCGACCGTTACGCCGATGTGGTCATCGTGCGAGCCGCCGTATATCGTCATGCGGATATTTTTTCCGTACGTGGTTGCCATGGCTTTCTCCTTACGTTACAGGGTTTGAATATCAAAATGCAGGGATTGCATATCTTCGAAAAAGGCGGGGTAGGATTTTGCGGTCGCTTCAGCACCCGTAATGGTCACGGGCGCGGTACACGCGACCGACGCGACGGCGGCGCTCATAGCGATGCGGTGGTCGCCGGCCGCCGAAACCGTGCCACCCGTAAGGGTGGACTTGCCCTCGATGATGAGGCCGTCATCGGTCTCCGAAACCGTTGCACCGAGAGCGGAGAGCATCTCGCGCACCGTCACGAGACGGTCGCTTTCCTTGAGGCGCAACCGTGCCGCGCCGTAAATGCGTGTCGTTCCCTCGGCGACCGAGGCGACTGTGGCGAGCACGGGTACGAGGTCGGGAATTTGCGTCGCATTGATGTCGATGCCGCGAAGGGTGTGGCGCCGTACCGTAACGGCGTCACCCTTGCGCTCGACCTTTGCGCCGAAGCGCTCGAGCAGATCAAGGATCTCGCGGTCACCCTGATGCGAGTCGAGATCGAGTCCGCTCATCGTGATTTCGCCGCCGATGGCGGCCGCCGAGAGCGGAAAGGCGGCGTTCGACCAGTCACCCTCAACGGCGGTCTCGTCCAAGCAGGCCTTGTGCGCGGGAGATTGGACGGTATAGCCGTCATCGGTTTTCGTGATCACCGCACCAAAGCGGCGCAGTGCGTCGCAGGTCATGTCGACGTAGGGGGCGGATTCGAGGCGGTTAAGGATCGTCAGGTGTCCACCCTCGCCGCATAGCGCGAGCGCAAAGAGCAGACCGCTGATAAATTGCGAGGAAACGTTGCCCGCGATCGCAAAACGGTTGCCTGTTAGCTTTCCCTCAAGGACGAGGGGATTGCTTCCTGTTTCGGAGAGCGTTACGCCGTTTTCCTCCAAGACCTCACGCAGGGGGGAGAGGGGGCGATTCGGCAGGCGTCCTGCCATTTGGAATTTCGTGCGTACGCCGAGCGCGGCCGCGATCGGCAGCATAAAGCGAAGCGTCGAGCCGCTTTCCCGACAGGGAAGCGTGGCCTCCACGGGGATATTCGTAATGGGCGTGACCGTGTAATAAGGGGTCTCGCGCGTAATGGTCGCACCGAGAGCCGAGAGGCAGTCGGCGGTTGCCGCAATATCCTCGTTGATCTGCTCACAGCGAATGCGCGTGGGACGGTCGGCAAAGGCGGCCGTGATGAGCAATCGGTGTGCGGCTGATTTGGAGGCAATCGCACGGAGTGTGCCGTGCGGTATGGAGGGTGAGAGGGTCGCGTTCATGACTTACAGTCCTTTCGCAATGAAATCGGCCAATGCGGAAATGGGGATCTTGTAAAGCTTGCTGTTTCCGATGCCGTAGGGAATGACGAGAGAGATGGTGTCGCCCGCGCGCTTTTTGTCGGCAGATGCGACGGCGGCGAGTGTGTCGGCCGTAAAGGGACAGTCAACGGGCAGGCCGTTTTTAAGAAGCATGGCCGTCAGCTCGTCAAGCTCACCGTCGGGGCAAAGCCCCATGGCGATTGCAGCACGCATGACGATGACCATGCCGATCGCCACGGCAGAGCCGTGTGAGATCGCGAGGTCGGAGCACAGCTCGATGGCGTGCCCCACCGTATGTCCGAGATTGAGGAGCTGGCGCGCTCCGCGGTCAAACTCGTCGGCCTCGACCAGATCGCGCTTGTGAACGACGCAGGCGGCAATGACCTCATCAAGCTGGGTGGCAATGCCGTTTTTGAGAAAATCAAAGAACGCGCGGTCGTTGATGACGCCGTACTTGATGACCTCGGCGCAGCCGTCGGCAAAAATTTCGGGCGTGAGGGTTTCGGTCGTGCGGGTGTCGCAGATGACGAGCGAGGGTTGATGAAACGCGCCGGCGAGATTTTTGCCCGCGCGCAGATCGACCGCCGTCTTTCCGCCGACCGAGGAATCGACCATCGCGAGGAGCGTGGTCGGAATCTGTACGAAGCGCACGCCGCGCAGATAGACAGCGGCAGCAAAGCCGCAGAGATCGCCGACCACACCGCCGCCGAGGGCGATGAGGGCATCCGAGCGCGTCAATCGGTGCTCGGCACAGAATTCGAGAAGCGCGACGAGCGATTCGGTCGATTTGGAGGCCTCGCCGTGCGGAATGACGAAGGGGTAGAGCTCATAGCCCGCCTCACGAAGGGATCGGGCAAGACGCTCGAAATAGAGCGCATGAACCGTGTCGTCGGTGACAACGCACACGCGGCAGAGGCCGACGTGCTCGACGCAGAGCGTGCCCGCGCGGTCGAGAAGCCCCTCTCCGATGAGAATGGGATAGGAGGTAGATGCGTTTACAGTAACCGTTTTCATATGCGTATATCCTTTGAAATGATTTTAGCCGTCGACCTGTTCCTTGGCGATGCGACCGTCGCGCAGAAGGCCGCGCAGGGTGTCGGCGTCGTCGGCCGCGATGGCGTCGCGGTACTCGGAGAGAGAGGCGATGATGTGGTCGAGTTCAAAGAGCAGGGGATCTTTATTCTCGAGAAAGAGCTCGGTCCACATGTACTCGTTGAGCCATGCGACACGCGTCAGATCCTTGTAGCTTCCGGCGGAAAAGCCGCGATGCTCCTGCGCGGTCGGCGTTTTGACGTAAGCGTTCGAAACGATGTGCGCGAGCTGAGAGGTAAAGGCGATCATGCGGTCGTGGTTTTCGGCCGTCGTGACCGAGATCTTGCCAAAGCCAGCGGGTGCAAGCAACGTTTTGATGCGGTCGAGGAAGGAAATATCGTCGTATACGGGGGGGACGAGCACCATCGGCGCGTTCTTAAAGAGCGTGGATTTCGCATACTTGATGCCCGAATATTGCGTACCCGCCATAGGGTGGCCGCCAACGAAGGTGAAGCCGTACTGCGCCGCCAGCGCAAAGCCGCATTCACAGATCTTTTGCTTCGTACCGCACAGGTCGATGACGACGGTGTGCTTCGCAATGCGCGACGCGATTTCGGTCAGGTACTGTACTGCACCCTGCGGATAGAGGGCGATAAAGAGCAGATCGCATGTGGGAAGGGTATCGTCGTTGAGCTTGCCGTCGATAATTCCCGCAAGCGCCGCGTATCCGAGCGCGGCTTCGTTGATGTCGTGCGCGTAAACGGTGTGGCCCGCCTCGCGGTAGGCCTTGGCCATCGAGCCGCCGATAAGGCCGAGGCCGCAAATTCCGACCGTCATCTTACTGCTCCTCCTTCACGGCCGTAAGTACACGGCGAACGGCCGCCGTAACGTCGGCAAAGGCCTCCGGGGTGAGCGACTGGGCACCGTCGCAGAGCGCGTGGACGGGATCGTTGTGTACCTCGATCATCAGTCCGTGTGCGCCGCAAGCAGCGGCCGCCAAGGCCATCGGCTTGACCAGACGCGATACGCCCGTGGCGTGAGAGGGGTCGATAATTACGGGCAGGTGCGTCAGCTCGCGGAGCATGGGCACGGCCGAAAGATCGAGCGTATTTCTCGTGTAGGTCTCGAAGGTACGAATGCCGCGTTCGCAGAGAATGATGTTTTCATTGCCGCCTGCCATGATGTATTCGGCGCTCATCAGCAGCTCCTTGAGCGTGTTGGCCAGACCGCGCTTGAGAAGAATGGGCTTCTGTGTGCGGCCGAGCTCCTTGAGAAGCTCGAAATTCTGC
>CAYULZ010000039.1:0-12345 GCA_964445865.1 uncultured Lachnospiraceae bacterium
GCCCCCGCCGTTACGATGAGATTAGGCGGATAGTACTGATTGGACAAAAGATAGCTGACGAGATCGGACGAGATCCCCACAAGGCCGCCCACCGTCGGACCAAATAAAATACCGGCAAGAATAATAGGCAGATTTTCAAAGGTAATACGGAACAGACCGCCGCCAAAATTCAGATAATTTTTGCAAAAAATACCGATGATCACACTCATGGCAACCAGCATGGCAGCCACGGTCAGCCCCTTGACACTCGAAAATACGTTTTTGCGTTGCTTCATAAAAAACACCTCCTTTTCCGACACTCATAGGCTCAAGGAAAAGAAGGTGATCCGACCTTTTACCGTATGAAGCGGGATGCAGAACACGAACCGCAAGCGTACGCTTTTCGTCCCATCGGCAACTCCCCGTCCCACAGGCACTTGACGCTCATGCTCTTACTCTTCTATACTTACTGACAGACTTTGCTGTACAGTATTAGTATAGCACTTTTTTCCCCTTTGTCAATAGAATTTGCCGAAAAAGGCAAAATAATCCTTGCACCCGCGAGGGATTCGTGCTATAATAAAGCCATCAAAAAAAAAACGAGGACACTGACATGATTTATCAGACCATCAACCTCTTTGAAGGATTTTCGGACGCGATGCTGACGACCTACGTTTGCGATCTCAGCGCGAATAAGGGCGTTCCTCCTCGCGCTGCCGTTGTCATCTGCCCCGGCGGCGGATACGTCAACCTTACGCCTCGCGAGGGTGAGCCGATCGCGCGCAAATATCTGTCGGCCGGCTTCAATGCGTTTGTGCTGAGCTATTCGACCGATGAAAATGCTACCAACTATAAGCCCCTAATCGAGGTAGCCCGTGCGATCCAATACGTGCGCGAGCACGCAGAGGAGCACCACACCGACCCGAACCGCATCTTTGTCTGTGGCTTCTCCGCCGGCGGACATCTGGCCGCCTCGGCAGGCGTGCTCTGGAATCATCCCTACGTGCGCGAGGCACTCGGTATCGACGAGGGACGTGCCCCCGAGGGCGTGAACCGCCCGACCGGCATGATCCTCTGCTACCCCGTCATTACGAGCGGCCCTTATGCACACCGCGGCTCCTTCAAGCGTCTGTGCGGTAAAGACGAGCCAAGCGCTGAGGAAATGCAGCCCTTCTCGCTGGAACTCCACATCGACGAAACAACCCCCCCTGCCTTCATTTGGCACACCTGCGCCGATCCCGCCGTTCCTGTACAAAACTCGATGCTGTTTGCATCTGCGCTGATCGAAAAGGGCCACCGCCCCGAGCTTCACATCTTCCCTGACGGCCCGCACGGACTCTCGCTCGGTACGGTCGACACCTGCTACGCCAAGGAAATCCTGATCGTCCCGCACGTCACCCCGTGGTCCGATCTCTCGATCGCGTGGATCAACGATCAGTTTGAATAAAACAAAAGGACAGAGAAATTTTGACGTTCTCTGTCCTTCTTTATTTGACAAGCATTGGATTATGAGTGATAAGGCTCGCTTACGCTCACCGTTATGAGCTTGCTTCGCAAGCGTTATATATGATCGCCTTGTACCTCCAAGCTGTGCCGTAAGGCACATCATAACTTGCCGCAGGCAATCATAACTCATAGCTCGCCGTAGGCGATCATAGCTGCAATGTGTCCGTACGGACACATTGCTCACGCCCAGCTCATCGTCGTGGGCTTTTCCTCTATGATAATGATATCCTGAAGGAAGGTAACCGCCTTGCGCAGACCCTCATCGATCGACATCACGCTATCCTCATGCTCGATAGACAGCACGCGATCGTAGCCACACAAACGGAGATTGGAGACAAGATCTCGCCAATAGCTCTCGTTGTTGCCGTAACCGACCGTACGGAACACCCACGAGCGCTCAAGCTCCCGGCCGTAATGCTTGGTATCGAGCACACCGTTGACGGCGGTGTTATACTTATCGATCTTCGTATCCTTCGCGTGCACGTGATAGATCGCGCCCTTGAGAGCACGGATCGCGGCCACGGGATCGATGCCCTGCCAGATCAGGTGCGACGGGTCGAAGTTTGCGCCGATCACGTCACCGACAGCCGCGCGGAGCTTGAGCAGCGTCTCGGGGTTGTAAACGCAGAAGCCGGGGTGCATCTCGAAGGCAATGTGGCAGACACCGTGCGCGAGCGCAAAGTCGCCCATCTTCTTCCAATACGGAATGACCTTCTCCTCCCACTGCCAATTCAGAATCTCGACGTAATCATCGGGCCATGCGCAGGTGACCCAGTTGGGAAGCTTGGCGCCGTCGTGATCGCCGGGACAGCCCGAGAAACCGATAACGGTATCAAGGCCGAGCTTTTCAGCAAGCAGAATGGCGTTTCTGAAATCGGTATCGTACTGTGCGGCGATCTCCTTGTTCGGGTGCAAGGGGTTGCCGTGGCAGGCCAAGGCGCAGATCTCGACGTCGTATTTTTTGAAGGTAGCGACAAATTCTTCGTACTTCTTGTCGTCGGCCAAGAGCTCCTCGGGATTGCAATGTGCCTTTCCCGGATAGCCGCCTGCACCGATCTCGACGGTATGAACGCCAAGGCCACTCAAAATTTTCAAGGTTTCGTCCAAAGTTTTTGCGCCGTACAAATTGGCGAGAACGCTTAATTTCATATTGTTTTCCTCACTTGTGTTTGTTTTGTATGTGATCAGAGCTCCTGCTCCATCAGTCGTTTATTAAATTCCTCGGCCGTGTTATACCCCATCTTCTTCTGGCGGTTGTTCATTGCGGCAATCTCAAGGATAATGGCAAGATTTCGACCCGGATGCACGGGAATGGTGATCGACGGCACCTGAATGCCGAGAATGTTCTCAGACTCCTCGTCAAGGCCGAAGCGGTCGTACATCTTCTCCGGATCCCACGGCTCAAGCTTAATGACCAGATCAATGCGCTCGGTCTCACGCACCGCACCCATACCGAACAGACGGCGAACGTCCACGATGCCAATGCCGCGCAGTTCAATGTAATAGCGAATCAGATCGGGAGCGCTTCCGACGAGCGTTTGCGAGGATACGCGCTTGATCTCAACAGCGTCGTCCGCGATCAGACGGTGACCGCGCTTAACGAGCTCTATGGCCGTTTCACTCTTGCCGATGCCGCTGTCGCCGAGAATGAGAACACCCTCGCCGTAAACCTCCACGAGCACGCCGTGACGCGTGATGCGAGGGGCCAGATTGACGTTCAGCGAGGCGATCAGCGAGGCCATAAAGGCACTCGTACGCTCCTTGGTACCGAGGATCGGCACACCATAACGTCGCGCGGCCTCCATCATCTCGTCAAACGGCACGATCTTCGTCGTCAACACCACGACCACAGGCTTCATACGGAAAAATTCGTCCATGCGAGCGCGGCGATCTTCGGTTGAAAGATCCTGCAAATACTGATATTCGGCACGACCGATCAGTTGAATGCGGTGAGACTCAAACACGGCAACAAAGCCTGCAAAGGCAAGTCCCGGACGGCTGACCTCGGGGCTCTGCACGGGAATTTCCCTGCCCCCGTCAGGCAGGTACAGCTCTTGCAGATGAAATTCATCGATCAGCTTGCCGAGCGGAATGCTATATTTTGATTTCATACGATTACCGCCTTTTCTCTGTTCTTGTGCGGAGATTCCCCCGCGCTTTGTTTCATTATAACATACTTTTGCGGTGAATGGAAGCATTTTTTCTTTTTTTCTTCCGTTTTTTTCTCATTCGGAGGGAGAATGCGTGCATTCTCGTTTTTTATTCACAATATCTTCACAATCTTGGTGTATAATGAAGAAAATATGATCGAACAAGCACGGAACGCCTTTCGGCTACTCCGTTTTCAAAGGAAAGAGGCATTTCATGAAGCAAAGAAAGTCCACGTTGATAAAGGCCGTCGCTCTTTTGCTCCTACTGACGGTAGCGCTCCCGATCTTCACCGCCTGCCAATCCCGCCCGATCCCTGCGGACAAGCTTTCGCTGACGCCCGTCGGTGTCGTGGACGGCCGTGAGGTCTATTACGAGGAACTGTATTTTTTGGCCAAGAACTATCTCCCCACCCTCTCGCAAAAGTACGGCGATAACACGGATGCCCTGCGCGCAGAGCTCGATACGACGATTCGCGAGCACATCGTGGCAAACTACGCTATGATCCGTTTGTGTGAAAATGAGGGACTTGTCTACGACGAAAAGGACAAAGAGCTCAAGGACGCCGTTCAGGAATATGTCGATTCGCTGATTGAAAGCGAATTTGACGGTGATCGTAACGACTATCGAGCGGCCATCGCCGAGATTGGCATGACCGACCATTATCTCCGCTTTAACGCACGCGTCGACGAGCTGTACGGAAAGCTTCCCACCGTATACGGTCAAAAGGGACTTCTGCCCGTCGAGGACGATGCGATCCGCGCGTACGTCAAAAATCACTTCGCCCGTACGTGGCACGTCGCCATTCTGGTTGAGGACGGCGAATCCTACGAGGAAAATAAAGCCAAAGCCGAGGAAGCGCTTGCCAAGCTGCAAAGCGGCGTAAGTATGTATAAAATGATCGGCAGTGCGTATAACGAGGACTTTTCCCTCACCACCACCGACGGCTACTACTTCCCGCGCGGCTCGATGGACGAGACCTACGAAAATGCGGTCTTTGCTATGCAGGTCGGCGAGAGAAGCGGCATTGTCGAGACGACGGGTATCAGCAACGTCACGGGTAACCGCGTGACCTGCTTTTACATCATTGAGCGTCTGGCGATCGAAGACGATTACGTCAATGCAAACCTGACCGAGCTTTCCGATCAGTGCGCCGATGCCATCATTGCCTCAAAGCTTGAGGAGGTTACCGCAACCCTCTCCTTTACCCCCAACGACTTTTATCGCTCGCTCGACCTGACGGCTCTCGAGGCCCCCGGTGACGGCGTTGACGTCGCCTTGATCTTGACGGTCGGCGGTATCGTGCTCGCCGTAGCGGCTGTGGCAGGGGCAATCGTCTGGATCGTGCTTCGCAAGAAAAGCAAAAAGAAAACAGCGCTTGTGCGCGCGTCAAAGAAATAAACGAAACACCCGGCAAATTCCAGGAAAGGAGACAGACCGATGAACCGTGGCAACCGTCATATGCGGTATCGAAGAAGCGTATATCGCCGTCGGCGCATTCGCGTGGCGTTGATCGTCAGCGGTATCGTGCTCGCCGTACTCGTCGCTCTTTTTCTGATCCTTGGCAATCTCTTTTTCGACAAGGTACAGCAAGTGCCAACCGACAAAACGAAAACGCCGACCACCACCGAAACCGAATCCCCCTTGCCCTTTGAATCGGTACGGCACGTCAAGGCTCCCCTGCTGTCACTCGACGGCAGCGCATCGACCGTCTACGGCCGTCTGAGCTCGCTCGTCGAAGCAGGACACACCGCCGTTTCGGTTCCGCTGACCGATGAAAACGGAACGCTTCTCTACCGCTCTGAGCAAGCCGTAAAGGGCAATTATTCGATCCAGGGCACCGCCTCACTTTCGCTTGCTGAGCTCGCAGAGGTCGCGCAGGCAAGCAATGTGTATCTCTGCGGCACCTATACGCTGGCCGCCGCAACGGAGGAGGACACCCTTGCCCGTTCGGTTCGTCTGGCCGAGTCGGCCGCAGTGATCGCCGAGGCCTGCCTCGCCGGGATCGACGACGTCTTGATCGTCGCACCCGCACTTCCCGTCGCACAGCAAGCCGAGCTGATGCGCTTGGTCGAGAGCATTCGCGCCTTTGCACCGAATGCCATCGTAGGACTTTCCCTGCCCGAGACCGAGGTGGCCGCTCCCGATGCCACGCGCATTGACACCTTGGCAAGAGCCTTTGATTATCTTGCTCTTGACCTCGGTCAATACGGTCAGAGCGAGCCCGTGGCCTTTGCTGAGGCGCGCATGAGCGGCATGCTGTATTATTTGCTCCGCTACGAGATGCGTGTGATGATTCCGAGCCTTTCGGACGAGGCTACGCAAAGTGCGCTGATTGCGACCGTGGAAAACGAAAGCATTGACAATTGGCTGATCGTACAACCGTAAAAAAGATCTGCAAAGACAATCCTTGCAGATCTTTTTTATTTATAGGTGCTCTATACCTCCAGCTCCATGCCGTCGTAAGCGACCTCGACACCATGCGGCGTACAGATCTCCTCGTACTCCTCGTGCAAAAGAATGGCGTTATGACAAAAATGCGTCAGTACGAAGCGCGTCGTGGGCTTAACAAAATTGCTTGCCCGCATGCGCGCCACCGTTTCCAGGCACTCCTTGAGGTTCATATGCCCAAAGTAGCTCTTTTCGCACGCACCCATCGTGGAATCCAAGGCAACGCAGTCGACGGCCACACCGAGATTCTCGAGAAATTCATAGACTTCCTCAAACAAAAGTCCTGTGTCGTTGCATTGCAAAAAGGCCTTCTCTCCCTGCTTGACCAAATAAAACAAGGCGTTTTCGTCCTTCATGTGTCGAGCGGGAAGCGTCCAGAACTCATAGCGCTCAGTCGTAACGTGCTCGAAGACCGACACCTCGTGAAAGTGAAGCGTATCGGTCACGCGGGCGGACTGCCCGACCGCCGCAGCATCGTATTTTGCCTTAACCCCCTGATTGCCATAAATATCTAACACCGGCTCAGTCATGTTGTGCGCACAGTGTCCCCCATGTAAAAAGAGATCGGTCGGATAAAAATGATCGTGATGTGAATGGGTGATCAGGAGATGGCGAACCCGCGAAAGCTCCAACCCGTGCTGTAGCTTGTGCAAATAAGTATCCGCAGGAAAATCGATCAGCAGATCGTCGTTTACAAGAATTTGGGAGCGCGTACGGATATTTTTTCCGCCACGACGCTGTGCTTCCTTACAGTATTCGCAATTACAAAAGAGCGCAGGGCCACCCTCGGCGGCAATCGTACCTAAAAACTTTATCTTCATGATGATCTTTCCTTTCTTATATTACTCTGTTTATTTTCCTCGGGGGCGTACCAAAGCAAGGAATGACCGCTGTACACTGCGTGACGCACGTAACGTTGTAAATCCTGTGGAAGGCTTTTATAGGTCATAATGTTTCTCCTTTTCGAAAAATTCCTTGACTATAACGGGATCGACCGACGAATCGTCCGTTCCCTGCGAGATCTTGATGGCACACACGTGCCGTCCTTGCTTTATTATATCACACCCCCGCCGTTGTGTCAATCGCTTAAAGGCGGAAAACGAAAAAAGAGGGCTTCCGCACCTGAGTGTGCGGAAGCCTTTTTCTTTATTTGCCAATAAACATCTGTGTCCAATAATGGCCGTCGGCGACATAGCCCACGCCGATCTGCGTAAAGGATGCATTCAGAATATTCGCGCGATGTCCCGAGGAATTCATCCATGCGTTCACCACGGCCTCGGGGGTTCTCTGCCCCTTGGCGATATTTTCCGCGGCGCTTCGGTACGTAATACCGAAGCTCTTCATCATCTGGAAGGGCGAGCCGTAAACGGGGCTTGTGTGCGAAAAATAGCGGTTGTCGTGCATATCCTGCGACTTGTAACGCGCAACACGTCCCAGCTCCCAGTTATATGTAAGCGGCTTTAAGCCATTTTCCGCACGGATCTCATTGACGAGGCGGATCACCTCCTGCTCATAGGCCAGCACCGAGGAATCGGTCGTCGGGATGTTGAGCAGCTGACCGGGATAGATCAGATCGGGATTGGCCACCTGCGGATTGGCCGCCTTGATCTCACTGAGTCCCATTTCATACTTCACGGCAATTTTCCACATCGTGTCACCTCGCACGACGGTATGCGTGGTCGCGGCGGACGCGCCGATGGTCAGCATCGAAGCCAGCAGGGCCACGCCAAGCAGTAAAACAAACAGCTTTTTCATCTGTTGTACCTCCTGTATAGACTTGGAAAGAAGCACCGACCGTGCCGATCTCTCCGTAACCATTATACCATACAAAGCGACCGATTTCCAGCTGTAGTTTCCGGTAACATAGGGGAGATCTCCCTATCCGACAAAAAGCCCCCGAGGCGATCGCCTCGGGGGCAGGTCAGATGCTTATTGCTCTGCGTTTTGTTTTTCTTCCATGGCCTTGACCCATGCCACGGCGGCTTGGTATTTCTCGGTATCCCGCACCGAATTGAACCACGCCCAGCGAGGACTGGTAAGCAGACTGCCGATGATATCCATATCGTAAAAGGACAGATTCACCATCGCAAACAGCTTGTGCTTATTTCCCTGCTCGTCGATGGCATAATTCCAATCCTTGCTGACCTTCAGATTGGAGAACAATGCACCACCGATGGAAAGCCATTCCTCGTCAAGCGAGTACACATACTTGCAAGTTTCGATGGCGGCATCAAATTCCTTCCATCCCTCGTCATACTTTTTCTGTCCGAACAGGCAGGCTGCGAGCACAAGCTGCTTATAGGCGTAAAACATCTTCCAGCCGTCGGGCACCTCGCCATCTTCGCCAAAAGATGCGATCGTTCGTAGTACCTCGCGCTGATACCCCGCCTTTTTCTCTGCGCCGAAGGAATCTGGACAGCGCTGATCGAGCCGATCAGCCAAGTCCTCCAGCATTTGCAACCCTTGCTGAATATAATACTGTTTGTCCTCATCGCGCGACATGGCGCGGTTAATCAGGCAATAGCGCCGACTAAACCCCGAATAGGGTGCCATCTTCAACCACGTATCAAGCTCCGACTCGGCACAAAGTGCCGTCATTTCTTGAATCGTCGCGTATCGGTATTGGCTTTCTAGCAATCGCTCAGCCGTTTTTAGAGCAAGCGGCATAAATTTTGCCGTTCGTTCCTCATTGCCGGAGGCATACCGACCAATCGCATTCACAAGCCGATAGGCATATTCGTCGTTCTCGGGATATTTGCGGCAATAGTTGCGCACGAAATCGATGGGCTCCGTACTGTTTTTCCATGCCGACCATGAGAAGGCATTCAACTTCTCATAAAAGGCGTCGTGCTCCTCCTCCTTGGATTTCTTATCGTTGGAAAGAAGAGCGTCCACCGTCACGCCGAAATAGTTGGCGATTGACGGCAACAGCTCAACATCGGGATAGCAGATGCAGAGCTCCCAGCGAGAAACCGTTTGTCCCGTTACGCCAAGAACCTCGGCGACCTTTTCCTGTGTGACGCCCTTTTCCTTGCGCAATTGCTTAAAATTCTCCGAAAAATTCAAATTCATATGGAGTACCTCTCTCAAAAAATTCGAAGTAGCGCTCTTCTTGCTTATATTGTACCATATCTCCCCAGCCCATGCAACATCACGTTCGTTGAGAGAAACTATTAAAATTGGTGAAATTTATGAGCGTTCTACGTTTACCTCCCGAAAACGGTAAAGCGTACAAATGTTATGCGCATCCCGATACACCACGCGCGCGCATTGAACGTAAATACGAATCATCTTTTGAACATAAAAGGAAACGTAATGACAGCCATTCACCGCGCAACGGTGAATACTATACAGATAGGCAAGCATACCGGCATCGTAGCAATCGGCGTATTCGGCACGGCTTTTGGTGATTGACCGCCGCCACAGCTCTCTTTGAATCAGCGACTCCCCAAACCGCTCAAACGGGTATTTTTCAAAATATTGCGAAACTGTATCTCCGCACGCCGCCTTCGCTCGCCCCATGCTTCGATAGGCGTACACGCCGAGTACCTTACGACAATGCTCGATATATTTCATATACTCGCGCGTAATCAGTGCCTCCAACGCCTGTCTCTCCTCGTGCGGAATGTACTCTCCCCGTTCTCTTCTCTCCCAATAGTGCGCGATCCTCTGCTTTTTCTCCGCCGTCTGTTCCTTTTGACGGCGCAAAATCTCATCTCGATGCTTCAGATAATATTGCTTGCTATATTCGCTCATATTCTACGCCTCCCTATAAAAATGTGAGACGATTATACCATATGTGACAAAAGTTGTCAAATTTCTTATTTATTGTCTTTGATGTTCATGTCTCAACTTCCTTTCGTGAATTTATTATACCATACGTGTGTCAATAAAATATCCTGTAACGCTAACTACATCAACCGACCCCTTGATTTAGTTAGCGTTACAAACTGCCTGTGCGGAAGGGTGGCGATGGTGCGAGAGTAACAAAGGAAAGAAAACAAAAAGCAGATCGCCGATAGGCGGTCTGCTTTTTGTTTTGGTTACAGGGCAAAATTGCAACTCATAATTTAATCATAGTAACTGATTTGTTTTCTTCTCTCGTCCCCTTCGGTTATGCACTCTTTGCAAAGGTTCCTTTTATAAATACCATTTTCAGTTTGCACATACAACGCATCAGCAACCGCTATTTTCATGGGAGCAGAGTGATCCGGCAAATCTAAAATAACATCAATAAGACCAAAGGAACGAACACATTGCACACCGATCTCGGTCAACACATATAATCGATCCGTTCTGTCTACAGCCATATCCAAAATACCTTTTTCGGAAATTCGCGGTATAGTATGCAATACAGCATGCAAATTACGGTTTTTATTTTCATAATTATCGTTATTCACATAGGAGTAAATAACGTCTTCATTTTCACCGGATACATACCACATCTGCGCATCGTTGGATAAAACAACGGTTTTATAATCTCTTGTCAATACAGACGGAACAGCGCAAGCAGTCTCGCTCGGAAAATCACTACACTTTTCCCAAACACTACCCAAAGGTATTACCTTATCAACCCTATCAGAATTGCCCAAGGCTTTTACAGATCCGGTTTGCCAATCGTGCCATATCCATTCGTTGCGTTTATACGCTTCGTTTTCATCACGATATCTGCTACAATGTCCTTCACCTGAAAAATACGCATAGTTAAAATCATATTTTGCAAAAATTAGAGACTCTTTTGCAACTTCATCTACGCCACGACTCCAACCGAAATAGTCATTCGGCTCATTTTCCGACCACTCTTCATAAATACGAAACGGTTTTGTTTCATATTTCCTAATAAGATATGGGATTTCATTTCCTCGCCCCATCGCAAGGAATGATGGGGAGGACATATAAACACGATGAAAATAATCGGAATGAAACCACGCAACAACGAACGATGATATTCCGCCCGAAGAGCCACCCGATATCAAGTGCATATCAGGCGAATCGGAAATTTTAACACCGTATTTCTTGATGACATACGGAATCAGCTCATAAACAATAAAATCTCCATATTCCTTGTCAAAAAAATCATAGCTATTCATCCGCATTCTTCGGGTGTTTCCATCCGGTGTTGTCAAATAACCGCAAGACACGCCGATGCTGACACAATACGGAGCTTTTCCCTCCTCCGCAAGCTTAAGCAAGGAATGAACGTTTGCATCATTTTGCCCATCATGCTCTACCAGAAGCCCAAAGCTCTCCACATCAACGCATGGGACGGCTATGCGGAATGCAAATGACTGACCCGGCTTATACTTTTCGCCTACCAAAGCATCTTCTATATATTTTATTTCTGTCATATTCACTTCCTCCTATCATATAGAGATTATAACACTAAAACAATGCTTTTTCAATACTAAACAAAGAATTCTTTATTACTTTCTTCTGTCTATATTACACCGCTATGATAAAATGTCAAGGCATGAGTAAGATTCTCCCCGCTCGGGGGACGGCGAGGGGGTGGCACGTAGTGACAGGGGGAGTGGGTTAGCGCAGAGAAAACGATTACATATCGTTTTCTCAAGCGGTGGAGCCCAAAGTGCGAGCAGAGCGAGGCGAGTGCATCGAGCCGACGCTATGCGACACACGACGGCGAGTGGCTGCGAAGCAGGAACCAGCGAGACCCTGATTACGCCGCATCACTTGCGTGATGCTTAGGCAAGTAGCCCTTGCACCCGTGGGTCGGGCGCATTCGCGTTGCGACACGGGCTACGTTGCCGTCAGCCGCCCCGTTGGGGCTGCTGAATGGTAAGTATAGGGTGGCGATGGGGCGAGGCCAAGTGGGGAAGCCAAAACAAAGACCCGAGGCAGTTGCCTCGGGCTTTGTTTTGAGATTATAGGACAAAATTACAACTTTATTTAAATGAAGATTTGCGGAGCAAATCAACCTATACTTCTTCACTATTACCTCTTACCTATTACTTCAAAAAATCCTGCCGAAGCAGTGAAAAGTGAAGAGTTAAGAAGTAAAAAGTAAAAATCCCGCACTTACGTGCAGGATTTTTTGGCTCCCCCTGCTGGGCTCGAACCAGCGACACCCTGATTAACAGTCAGGTGCTCGTACCGACTGAGCTAAGGAGGAATATGAAAGGGATACATCGATTTCGCATGTATCCCTTTATGTCGGCTATGACCTATCTTTCCGGGTCGTCTCCAACCAAGTATTTTCGGCACTGCAAAGCTTAACTTCCGTGTTCGGAATGGGAACGGGTG
>CAYULZ010000040.1:0-12288 GCA_964445865.1 uncultured Lachnospiraceae bacterium
GCAAGAAATACCCCCACAACCGGGCCCCAACTCCCAGTTGCGGGGCGTTTTGTTTTTTGTGTGCTTTTCTCCTTTCCATTCTCATATAAATAGGATAACGGAATTCTTGGTGAAAGGAAGGGAAGGCATGACGAAGGAACGTACGGCCGAGACGGCCAGAGGGTTGAAGGAGGAGCAGGTGCTTCAGTCGCGGAAGGAGCATGGGGCGAACGTGTTGCGTCAGGGGAAAAAGCGGGGCTTTTTGTCACACTTTTTCTCCAACCTCGGCGACCCCGTGATCCGCATTCTGCTCGGTGCACTTGGAGTCAATCTCTTTTTCGTATTTCGTGGCGGCGATGTGGTTGAAACCGTGGGGATCGCCGTGTCGGTGTTTCTGGCCACCTTCATTTCAACGATTTCGGAACGGGGAAGTGAGGCGGCCTTCGCGCGCTTGTCCACGCTCTGCGAACGCGCGAGCTTTCGTGTGCGGCGCGATGGCATCGTGCGCGAGGTCGACATCGAGGACATCGTCGTGGGCGACGTGATCCTCATCGGCGCGGGCGAGCAGATTCCGGCCGATGCGTACGTGATCGCAGGCTCGCTTTCGGTCGATCAATCCTCGATGACGGGCGAGAACCGCGAGGTCGAAAAGAAGCCGAGCACCGATCGCACGCGTACACCGAATGGGGGGAGCGCCGTCTTTCGCGGGAGTACGGTGCTCTCGGGCGAGGGTGAGCTTTGCGTATTTGCCGTCGGTGATGCAACCTTCCTTGGGCAGATCTCCGAGGAGGTACAGATTGACACGCGCGAAAGCCCCCTGAAGCTGCGTCTTTCCAAGCTTGCGCGGCAGATCAGCCGTCTCGGCTACTTTGCCGCCCTTCTCATTGCCTTTGCCTATCTGTTCAACACACTCGTGATCGACAGTTCCTTCCATATGCCCTTGATTTTGATGAAGCTCCGCGACTGGCCCTATCTCTTGGAGACACTTCTGCACGCCTTTATGTTAGGTCTTACCGTGATCGTCGTAGCCGTGCCCGAGGGGTTGCCCATGATGATCGCTGTGGTGCTCTCTGCCAATATTCGCCGCATGGTGCGCGATCAGGTGCTCGTGCGAAAGCCCGTCGGCATTGAGGCGGCGGGAAGCATGAACCTTCTCTTTACCGACAAAACGGGAACGCTGACCGAAGGCAAAATGAGCGTAGGTAAGCTTATGCTGGCCGACGGCACGGCCTATGCCTCGTTCGGTGAGCTTTCGCGAGGCGCTCCTCTCGCGGCCGATCGCTACGCGCTTTCCTGCTGCTATAACGGTGGCGCGACGATGGCCGACGGCCGTGCGCTTGGCGGCAATGCGACCGACCGTGCCCTGCTGGAGTCGGTCGGCGATCACGCCGCGGCACACGGCGTGCGCGTCCGCGCGCGCATGCCCTTCGACAGCACGCGAAAGATCTCGGCCGTGACCGTCGAGGGTGCGGTCCGCACCGTGCTCGTCAAGGGCGCTCCCGAGCGTCTTTTGCCGATGGTGCGCTATGCCTACGGTACGAACGGCAGTGTTGTACCCTTTGCCTCCTATTCATATGATTTTCTCAAGCAGATCGGTGCATGGACGGCGAACGGTGAACGCGTGCTCGTCGTGGCTGAGGGAGAGCGAATGCAGAACGGTGATTTTGGCGCTTTGACGCTGATCTGTGCCGTCAGCCTGTGCGACCGCATTCGCCCCGAAGCGCGTGCGGCGGTGCGTGAGCTGCACGGCGCGGGTATCGGCATCGTGATGATCACGGGCGACAATAAGGATACGGCGGCCAGCATTGCACGCGGATGCGGTATTCTGAACCGCGAGCGCGATGTCGTCCTGACGGGGGAGGAGCTGGCCGCCCTCTCGGACGAGCGGCTCGGCGAGCTGTTGCCCCGCCTGGCGGTTGTGGCGCGTGCTCTGCCGACCGACAAAAGTCGCCTCGTACGGCTCGCGCAGGAGGCCGAGCTCGTCGTCGGCATGACAGGCGATGGCATCAACGACGCCCCCGCGCTCAAGCGTGCCGACATCGGCTTTGCCATGGGGAGTGGGACGCAGGTGGCCAAGGATGCGGGGGATATCATCATTCTTGACAACAATCTCTCCTCCATCGCCAAGGCCGTGCTCTACGGCCGTACGATTTTCAAGAGCATTCGAAAATTTATCACACTTCAGCTGACGATGAATTTCTGTGCCGTCGGGGTGTCGATGATCGGTCCGTTCGTTGGGATCGACGCGCCAGTGACCGTTGTGCAGATGCTCTGGATCAACATCATCATGGACACCCTCGGCGGCCTCGCCTTTGCGGGAGAGGCGCCTCTCGCTTCGTACATGAAGGAGAAGCCGAAGCGGCGCGACGAGCCGATTCTCAACCGCTATATGGTGCATCAGATCCTTTGGCTCGGCGGCTTTACCGTCGGACTCTGTCTCGCCTTTTTGCTCCACCCGCATTTCACCTCGCACTTTCGGATCGCGCAGGATAAGATCTACCGTCTGACCGCCTTTTTCGCGCTCTTTATCTTTACCTCGGTCTTTAACTGCTTCCACGCGCGCACCGATCGTTTTCGACTCTTTGCAGGGATCGGCAAAAATAAGCCCTTCCTCTGTATTATGGCGGCTGTGCTGGCCGTTCAGCTCGTGTTCGTTTATCTCGGCGGAGACGTGCTGCGTACCGCGCCCTTGACGTCCTCCGAGCTTTTGTATACGCTCGGAGTCTCCTTGCTCGTCTTTCCCGCAGAGGCGTGTCGGAAGCTTCTGTGGCGTTTGAGCGGCCATCGGGACGGCTTTTGAAGGAGAATATGGGATAAATTTTGTACACGGTGTTACAATTTTTGCGCCGCCGTTGACAAAACGGAGAAAAAACGATATAATAAGATATGTGAATCTTGCACGGAGGTGTAAAGTATATGAAGCATATCTTACGTCTGGTTTCTCTCGTGGCACTGCTGGCTCTGCTTTTGGTGGGGTGTACCAAGCAGACGCCCCCCGAGGATGAGGTCGTTTATTATACCGTTTCCTTTGATGCCAACGGCGGTACGGATGTGCCGTCTATGACGGTGCAGGCAGGTGGGCAGATTTCCGAGCCCGAGGAGCCGACACGCGAAAATTATATTTTTGACGGCTGGAAAAACGGGACGGAAACGTGGATCTTTACCTATCATAACGTAAATAGTGACGTGACGCTGAAGGCCTCGTGGAAGTCGGCGGCCGACGTGTTCGGATACCGTTCGCTGGAGGGAACCGAGGACGCGATCCTCACCGAGCTCAAGAGTGAGCATGCAACGCTTCTCGTTCCTACTACAATCAACGGCTTCCGCGTGGTAGGACTCGATGACGGCATCTTTTCCCAGCTGTCCTCCGAAAACGTCAAGAAGATCATCGTGCCCGACAGCGTGACCGAGATCGGCGAAGGCGCCTTTGCGGACTCGACGGGGATCGAAATTGTGATCGAGGGGTGCTTGCTAACCCTTGGGGAGCAGGCCTTTCTCAACTGTGACGGCCTGAAGGCAGTTTGCCTTGCCGAAGGCCTTACGCGCATTCCGTTCGAGGTCTTTAAGGGCAGCGGCATACAGGCGCTGACCACGCCGTCGTCGCTGGCGGTCATTGAGGAGAGCGCATTTCAGAATTGTCAATCGCTGAAGACCGCCGTGCTGCACAGCACGTTGGCGTTGGCGGAGAGCTTCCTCGTCATTGAGGACGGTGCCTTCCGTGGCTGTGATGGTCTGAAATCGGTATTCCTTTACGGAACGGAGGCCGATCAGACGGCGATCCTCGATAAGACCGATAACCAGAACGCGCCCCTTCTGGCGGCGACCTTCTACTATTATTCCGAAAGCGAGCCCACGGCGGCGGGGCATTATTGGTACGTGCACGACGGCGAGCCCCGCGTGTGGTGATGAGAGATTGGCGATCGGAAAAGGAGATTATTGTGAAAGAGAAGAACTGTAAGGATAACGCTTGCGCAAAAAAGACTTCGATCGGCGGACAGGCTTTGCTCGAGGGCATCATGATGCGTGGCCCTGCCATCAGTGCGATGGCAGTGCGCAACCCTGATGGCGAGATCGTTCTCGAAAAATGGGAAAATCCAACCCCGAAGCACGCGAAGCTTTATAAGATTCCCGTTGTACGCGGCATTTTCAATTTCGTCGCCTCGATGAAGATCGGCTATAAGGCCCTAATGCGCTCGGCCGAGATCGCAGGGCTTGAGGAGCTTGAGGAGGAGACGGCCAAGAAGAAAAAGGAGAAAAAGAAAAAAACGAACGAGGCCGAGCCGACAGCGGTGTCCGCAGAGACGTCGGGCGAGACGGCCGAAAACGGAGAAGCGGAGGAAAAAACCTCTTGGCTTATGACCGGTATCATGGTGGTAGCGGTGGTGCTTGGCGTGGTCATGGCGCTGTTGCTCTTTACGCTGTTGCCGGCCTATCTGTATAAGTGGTGCTCGGCAGTGATCCCGTTTTTGTCGAGCCAGAATTCTGCGCTCAACTCGCTGATCAAATCGGTGTTTGAGGGCTTGCTTCGCATTGCCATTCTCGTGGCGTATATGTTGCTCGTTACGTTGATGAAGGACATCAAGCGTACCTTCCAATACCACGGTGCGGAGCATAAGACCATCTTCTGCTACGAGCACGGGCTGCCGTTGACAGTGGAGAACGTGCGCACCGAGCGCCGCTTCCACCCCAGATGCGGCACCTCCTTTCTGATTCTGATGCTGATTGTCAGCATTTTTATCTCGTTCTTTATTGACCCGCTGTTTCTGCTGATTACGGGAAGCGTACCCCATGTGGTTGTGCGCTCGCTCGTCAAGATCCTACTGTTGCCCCTCGTGATGGGTATCGGCTACGAGCTGATCAAGCTCGCGGGCAGACACGATAACCTTTTTACCCGCATCATTTCCGCTCCCGGTATGTGGCTGCAGCACATCACCGTGCTTGAGCCGACCGACGATATGATCGAGTGTGCGATCGCCGCCTTTACGGAGGTCCTTCCGAAGGACGACAGCGATCAATATTAAAAACATGAAAGACCGACAAGCGCTTTTTGTCGGTCTTTTTTCGGAAAACGATGCCCTTGTCTTCCTTGTTTTGCGTAAAAAATAAAAATATTTCATGAATTATCAGAAAAATGTTGACAACTCAACAAAAATATGGTATGATAAAATGAACGCATTATGAAATGGGGAAAGGAGGGTAGAAATGACGATGGAGCATCGTGACCGTTTTGCCGATTTCAGCAATTTGATTTACAGCGCGTCCAAGAGCTTGCACCGCCTGAAAACGCGCGGCATGGAGTCTTACGGACTCGGTAGCACGCATACGTTTTGCTTGCGTACGCTGCAAGGCTGCGAGGACGGGCTGACGAGAACCCAGCTTGCCGCGGCGTGCTCCGTAGATAAGGCGCAAATCTCCAGACTGATCTCGGAGCTGACCGCCATGGGCTACGTATGGGAAGCGTCGAAAGGTGCGGGTTATCGTAAAAAGATCCTTTTAACCGAAAAGGGTCGGCAGGTCGCCGAGGGAATTGAACGCAAGGTGGCTTACGTGTTGCGTTACGTCAGCGGTGACATTCCTCCCGAGGAAATCGCACAGATGTATACGACGCTGACTATGATTTGTGAAAAACTCAAGCGTGCCGAGGAGATGCCCTTGGACGACGAGCCGCTTGCATAATTTTTTGAAATCCGACGACAATGATACAGGAACCCAAATAAACAATATTTCGAATAAAAATCATATAACTGCCGATGGGGCAAGAAAAGGAGAAAAACATGAGTATACTTTCTGCAAATAAAGAAGGAAAGCCCGAGATCGTGAAGGTTCACCGCAGACCCAAGACTGAGCGTCGCTACGAGCGCGTCACTGACATCGTTGACTTTTGCCGTGTGCTGGAAAAGCACGGCGACCGTGTAGCCTATTCCTATTTTGATAAGGACCGCAACGTCGTTGACCTGACCTATTCCAAGTTTAACGCGAAGATCCTGCGTATTGCCGCAGGCTTGACTGAGGCAGGTCTCAACAAAAAGAGAATCGCCATCATCGGTCCGAGCTCCGTGGAGTGGGTGGCGACCTATATCGCCGTTCTCGTAACGGGCGGTGTGGCGATCCCCATGGACCGTGAGCTGGACATTACCGTGATCGGCGAATTCCTCGCAACGGTTGACGCCGATGCTATCGTCTATGCCGATACCTTTAACGGCAAATTTAACGATATGATGAAGAACCATAAGAGCCTCTCAAAGTTCATTGCAATGGCTCCTGACGAGGCCGAGGCCGCGAAGGAAAAGGTCATTGCCCTTGATGAGATCATTCAGAACGGTAAGATGGCTGTTCGCCGCGGCTACCGCTATCCCCGTGTAGAGAACTGTGACGCCCTCGCGGAGTTCCTCTTTACGTCGGGTACGACGGGCTCGAGCAAGTGTGTCATGCTCAGCCAGAAGAACATTCTCTCGGTTGTCAACTCCGCTGCGGAATCGGTTGACTTCGTTCCCGAGGACCGTATCGTATCCGTACTACCCTTGCATCACACCTATGAGCTGGCAGTTATGTTGGCCGCATTGCTCTACGGTATTCATATCTGCATCAACGACTCGCTGTCGCACGTGCTCAAGAACTTCAAGCTCTTCCAGCCCACGGGACTCGTTCTCGTTCCGCTCTTCATTTATACGATGTACAAGAAGATCTGGGCAGAGGCCAAGAAGAGCGGTCGTGATAAGGTGCTCAAGATCGGTATCGGTGCTTCGCGCGCCATGATGGGCGTCGGTATCGACAAGAGACGTGAGATTTTTGCCGAGGTGCACGAAAGCTTTGGCGGCAACCTCAGGAAGATTATTTGCGGCGGTGCGGCTCTCAATCCCAAAATGATCGAATTTTTTGAAAATCTC
Source organism: uncultured Lachnospiraceae bacterium (assembly GCA_964445865.1). Classification (GTDB taxonomy): domain Bacteria; phylum Bacillota; class Clostridia; order Oscillospirales; family CAG-272; genus HGM12713. The sequence continues at coordinate 6,867 of CAYULZ010000040.1, forward strand.
GGCATATCGATTTATGAGGGCTTCGGTATCACCGAGTGTGCACCTCTGACCTTCGTTACGCCTTACTACGCACGCAAATACGGCTCGGTCGGCCCTGCCGTTCCTTGCTGCCAAGGAAGAATTGATGGCGAGGAGCGCAACGAGCGCGGTTATATCGAGGGCGAGATCCAGATCAAGGGTGACAACGTCATGCTTGGCTATTATCAGAATTCCGAGGCCACCGAGGCCGCCTTTACCGACGACGGTTGGTTCCGTACGGGTGACGTCGGCTATATGGACGACGACGGCTATTTCTACATCACGGGACGTCTGAAGACGGTCATCGTGTTGGAGAACGGCAAAAATATCTTCCCCGAGGAGATCGAGGAGTATCTCGGCAATATCGACAAGATCGCCGAGTGCGTTGTTGTGGGCAGAGAGAGCGGTGAGACCGTTGTGTTGACGGCGCTCATCTTCCCCGACTATACCAAGTATCCCGAGGGTGTGACCGAGGCAGAGGTGCAGGCGGATCTCGAAAAGGCCGTTGCACAGGTCAACAAAAAGCTTCCGAGCTATAAGCAGATCAAGAAGATCGTGATCCGCGACTACGAGTTTGAAAAGACGACCTCCAAGAAGATCAAACGCCATTTGGTGAAATAAAGGAGTGCTTTTTTCAAAAAGTACTTGACGAATACAACAAAAAGTAGTATAATGGTTTTGAAAACTACTTTTGAAAGTCAGAACAACCACAGCGCCGTATCCGTGGCGTATGGGCTACGGATACGGCAGAGAAAGGAATTTTCATGCAGAATTATGTTCTTTTGACCGATTCGTCGGCTGATCTGCCCCGCCAGATGCTGGAGGAATTGGACATTCAGGTTCTTCAACTGAATGTAACGCTGGAAGGAGAAGATCCGCGACCCAATGACCAGGTTGACGTCAAGGCGTTTTACGGTGCCTTGCGCGAAAAGAAGAGTGCTACGACGTCGACCGTCGGCATCGAAAGCTTTTTGAGTGCCATGGAACCGATCCTTGCCGCAGGGAAGGATATTTTGTATCTCGGCTTTTCTTCGGGTCTGAGCGGTACATACAACGCCGGATTCGTTGCCGCCAGAGAGCTCGCGGAGAAGTACCCCGAGAGAAAGGTCTATACCGTTGATACGCTTTGTGCCAGCCTTGGTGAGGGCTTGCTTGTGTATACGGTAGCCCGTATGCGTCAGGACGGCGCCGATATTGAGACGGCGCGCACCTTTGCCGAGGAGCAGAAGCTTAATCTTTGCCATTGGTTTACCGTGGACGATCTGTTCTTCCTGAAGCGCGGCGGACGCGTCAGTGCGGCTACGGCCGTGATGGGAAGCCTGCTTTCCATCAAGCCCGTCATGCACGTGGACAACGAGGGTAAGCTGATCAACGTCTTGAAGGCCAGAGGCAGAAAGGACGCCATCAATCAGCTCTTTATGAAGATCCGCGATACGGCGATCAACGTCTCGGAGCAGACGGTATTCATCTCGCACGGCGACTGCCTCGAGGATGCGCAGTATCTGGCTGACCGCATTCGTAACGAGCTGTCGGTCAAGACCGTGGTGATCGACTACGTCGGTCCCGTGATCGGCGCTCATTCGGGCCCCGGTACCTTGGCGTTATTCTTCTTTGGAACCCAGAGGTGATATATGGTAATCAACGGTGAAATTTTTTACTCGATGATGATTTCCGCGGCCAATGCGTTGGATAACAACAAAACGGCCATCAACAATATGAACGTGTTTCCCGTGCCGGACGGCGATACGGGCATCAACATGACGCTGACCATGAGCACCATCAAGGCGTTGTCGGACTTCGACGGTACTATTTCGGACTGCGCGAAGAAGATCTCGGATATGGTGCTCCGTTCCGCGCGTGGCAATTCGGGCGCGATCCTCTCGCTCTTTTTCCGCGGCATGGCCAAGTCCTTTAAGGGCATGGAGGTTGCCGATTCGATCGACGTTGCGCACGCCTTCCGCCGCGGCACGGAGGAGGCGTATAAGGCCGTCATGAACCCCACCGAGGGAACCATTCTGACGGTTATGAGAAAGACGGCCGAGGAGGCCGAGGAGATTGCCAAAACTCGCTTTGCGGGTGACGTGGCCGGCATGTTTTCTTATCTCCTCGATGTGGCCGAGCAGGCGCTTGCCAAAACTCCCGACCAGCTTCCGATCCTCAAGGAGGTTCACGTCGTGGACGCGGGCGGTTACGGCTTTGTAACGGCGCTGGAGGGCATGGTGGCAGCCTTGAACGACCACCCCGTGGAGCTTTTGGAGGAGTCGGCCGAGACGGCCGAGGCCGATTTTGCCGAATTTGATACCGAGTCGATTACGTTTACCTATTGCACCGAGGCCGTTGTGGAGAAATCCGAGGCCTATCGCGGAGAGGGAACGGCGGCTGATTTCCACGCTATGCTCGGAGAAATCGGAGACAGCGTGGTGTTTGTCGACGACGAGGAGATTATTAAATTTCACGTGCATACCGACCATCCCGGCCAAGTGATGGAAAAGGCATTGACCTACGGCGCGCTGGCTACGGCCAAGATCGAAAACATGAAAAAGCAGCATTCGGGACTTGTGGCGGCGGCCGATGCTCCCAAGCAGGAAAAGGTCGTGGCTACGCCCACCAAGCAATACGGCTTTGTGGCCGTTTGCATGGGTGAGGGCATTACCGAGGCCTTCCGCGATCTCGGCGCCGACCGTGTGATTCACGGCGGTCAGACCATGAACCCGAGCACGCAGGACATCATGGACGGTGTCAATTCGACGCCCGCCGAGATCGTCTACGTGCTTCCCAACAATAAGAATATTTATCTCGTGGCCGTGCAGGCGGCGAAGCTGATCAAGGATAAGAAGGTGGTCGTTCTCAATACGAGAAGCGTGCCGCAGGGGCTGTCTGCGATGATCGCTTTCAATCCCGACGGTAGCGAGGATGACAATTTGCAGGCGATGGAGGAAGCCATCGGCCGCGTCAAGAGCATGTCGGTTACGCATGCCATTCGCGATACTGTCATCGAGGGCGCAAAGATCGAAAACGGTCAGAGCCTCGGTATGCTCGAGGGTAGCATTGATTGTGCGTGCGATACGTCGCTGGCGTGCATCGGAAAGCTGGCCGAGCACATGCAGGACGCGTCTTATATCATGCTTTTCTACGGTAGTGACGTCTCGGAGGAGGACGCAAGCCTTGCCGAGCGTGAGATCCGCGAGCGCGTCGGTGATGCCGAGGTGGCGCTGATCTCCGGCGGACAGCCGATTTATGACTATATCATCTCCGTGGAATAACGGAGTGAAAGCGAAAACGATGAAAATAGGTATTGTATTTGAAGGAGGTGCGTCTCGCACCTCCTTCACCAACGGTGTCATTGACGTACTGCTGCGCGAGGGAATCCGAGCCGATTACGTGATCGGTACCTCTGCGGGCATTGCAAACGGTATTTCCTACGTTTCGGGACAGATCGGGCGCAATTTGAAGGTCAGCCTTCGCTATATGCCCGACCGCCGTTATATGGGAAAGCGCTATCTGCTTCAACGAGACAATCGGAGCTATTACAACATCGACTTCGTGTTCAATCAAGTCCCCAATCAATACGTGCCCTTCGATTACGAGAGCTTTCGCGCCTTTCGGGGCGACGTGCTGGCCTGCGTGACCAATATCGAGACGGGAAAGGCCGAGTATCTGCCCGTAACGGGCGAGGGAGGGGAATGGAAGGAGCTGGTCGCCAGCTGCGCGCTGCCCCTTTTGTTTCAGCCCGTGTCGATTGACGGCAAATACTATCTTGACGGCGGCATCGCCAACCCTGTTCCCTTTGAAAAGGCATTGCGCGACGGCTGTGACAAGGTCATCGTCGTGCTCACGCGCGAGCGCGGCTATCGGAAGAGCGAGCACGAGTTCTTAACCGATGCCTCGGCCGCGACCTACCGTAAATATCCTGCGTTTGCCCGCAAGCTCGTGATGCGCGGTGCGATCTATAACCGCCAACGCGAGCAGCTCTTTGCCCGTGAGCGCGAGGGGAAGGTCTTTTTGATCACACCCGATACGACGAGACATTTTAAACGCACCGAGTCGGATCCTGCCGAGGTGCTTGCACTCTACTGTCAGGGTAAGCGCTGTGCCGAGGCAAGATTGGACGCGCTTCGTCGCTATCTTTCCGAGTAAGCGTTGTATTTTTGGGAAAATTTTAAAAACCTATTTACAAACGAAGAAAAAGTGTGTATAATATAAGTGTATATGTTTGAATGTCTGTGAACGGGAAGAAACCGAGGATCGAAAGCAGAGAATTGCCGTCGTCTGGCTGAAAGCGGCAGTATGAGAGAATCGGCTTGTGCGCCCGCGAGACCCGACGGTGAGGATCGCTTCGGTCGTAGCCCTCGGCGTATGCCCGCGTTAAGGGTCAAGAGAGGGAATTTTCCCGAAAAGCAGAGTGGAACCGCGTATTCACGCCTCTGTGCCATGGGCACAGAGGCGTTATTTTTTCTTCGGAGGAAACGATGATGAAGGCAACGAAGGCAGCGAAAATGCCGAACCCCAAAATGAATGAGATCAAGAAAAAGCTGGCGCTGACGGCGAAGCAGATCAAGGCGGGCGTAGAGAAAACGGTCGCCGAGATCCGCGAGGACGTCAAGGCTACGCGTGAGCGAGACCCCGCTGCAAGAAGCGACGCGGAGGTTTTGTTGCTCTATTCGGGCGTGCACGCGCTCGCCGCATATCGCGTAGCGCATAAGCTCCATCAGAATAAGCACTATTTCGGTGCGCGCGCCATCAGCCAGGTGGCAAGATTTTTCACAGGTATCGAGATCCACCCGGGTGCCAAGATCGGCCGCGGCATGGTGATCGACCACGGCATGGGCGTCGTCATCGGCGAGACGGCCGAGATCGGCGACAACTGTACCCTTTATCAGGGCGTCACGCTTGGCGGTACGGGCAAGGACGTCGGCAAACGTCACCCCACCCTCGGCAACAACGTGATGGTTGGCGCAGGCGCGAAGGTGTTAGGCCCGTTTACCATCGGCGATAACACGAAGATCGCCGCTAATGCCGTCGTGCTTGAGGAGATTCCCGAGAACTGCACGGCCGTCGGCATGCCCGCGAAGATCGTACGCCGTGAGGGCGTGCGTGTCGAGAACGATCTGGATCAGATCCACATTCCCGACCCCGTAGCACAGGAGCTCCACCGTCTTGATGCCCAGCTCGCCGAGCTCGAGACCCAGCTCATCGCCCTGCAGGAGCAGACCTCGAAAAAGAAAAGATAAACACAACCGAACGGAGACAAAAATAACATGCTACTTTATAACTCCTTGACGAGAACGAGAGAAGAATTTGTACCGAACGAGCCGGGTAAGGTCAATCTGTATACCTGCGGCCCGACGGTCTATCACTATGCCCATATTGGCAATCTGCGCAGCTATATCATGGAGGACGTCCT
>CAYULZ010000041.1:0-12199 GCA_964445865.1 uncultured Lachnospiraceae bacterium
AGACAGACAGACAGACAGACAGACAGACAGACAGACAGACAGACAGACAGACATATCTTTTTGTCTTCCCGTATATAATGTCGAGTTGTATTTAGAGGATTGTATTCGTTCGATTGAAGCGCAAAATTTATCAAGCTTGGATGTGACGTACGAAATTCTTTGCATTGACGATTGCTCAAGCGACGATTCTTATGCGTATTTGCAAAGGGAAGCAGCGTCTTACCCGTCCTTGCGCGTGTTAAAAAACTCCGTGAACCAAGGTGTTTCGTATACCAGAAATCGCTTAGTGCGTGAGGCACGCGGCAAATATATTTGGTTCGTAGATCCTGACGATATGCTTTTTCCTAACGTGGCCATTCATTTTTGGAATACGATAGAACGGTTACAATGTGATGTTTTGTTGGGAAATTACGTTCGGATTCCCGAAACCGATCATGATTTATCGAATGGTGTTCTGAATGAGGATTACCTGAAAAATCTTCCGGAGAGAAAAAAGGATTTTTTGCCTGCCGATGAAGATAAACGCAAAATGTGTACTGTTTGTGGTGGATTGTTCCGACGCGAATTCATTCTTGCCAATCGATTGACCATGAATGAAAAAATGATCGCGCAAGAGGACACCTTGTTTTATTATGAATTTGCATTAAGAACAAAAAGCATATATAAATGGGAAATTCCTTGTTATCTTTATAGGCAGAGGGAGTCCTCCGTGATGAATTCACACAGCGAGGAGCGTTCGAAAAAATATTATTTATCTATGTTGGAAATGTTGAGAGTATATCAAAAACATTTTGATGAAAATGATTTTGATAATGCCCAAGACCTTTTGAGAAAAATTCATCATAGCAAGCAAAACGTAGTGACCTGTTTGGCTATGCTTTCCGACAAGAAATATATCAAGGAGCAATTCAAGCTGTTAAAGGAAAAGGACATTTATCCCTATCCTTTGCGAAGCGAGGCTTTGCGTGCACCCCAACCCATTTTGTTAAAGCTATTAATATTTTTCATTCCCTTTAAACCATGTTTTTGGTTATACCATAAATTATACCGAATGTACGATAAACGAAGAAAAAAACGATCCGTAAGCGAGTAAAGGAGCAATTATGGCAGAAAAGCTGAATTATGATGATGTAAAATTCCAAAACAACGGCAAGCTCAAGTTGCTGATCATCGTCGGTACACGCCCCGAGATCATTCGGTTGGCGGCCGTGATCAACAAATGCCGCAAGTATTTTGACACGATCCTGGCGCATACGGGGCAGAACTACGATTATAACCTCAACGGCGTGTTCTTCAAGGATCTGAAGCTCGCCGATCCCGAGGTCTATATGGATGCGGTCGGCGACGATCTTGGCGCGACCGTCGGCAATATCATCAACTGCTCCTATAAGCTGATGAATGCAATCAAGCCCGACGCGCTGCTGATTCTTGGCGACACCAATTCCTGCCTGTCTGCCATTGCGGCCAAGCGACTGCATATTCCGATCTTCCATATGGAGGCAGGGAACCGTTGCAAGGATGAGTGCCTGCCCGAGGAGACGAATCGCCGTATCGTGGACATTATCTCCGATGTGAATCTCGCATACAGCGAGCACGCACGCCGTTATCTCCATGAGTGCGGACTGCCCAAGGAGCGTACCTACGTGACGGGCTCTCCGATGGCCGAGGTGCTTCACGAGAATCTTGACGAGATCGAGGCCAGCGACGTGCTCGAACGGCTGGGACTCGAGCCGAAAAAGTACATTTTGCTTTCGGCACACCGAGAGGAAAATATCGATACCGAAAAGAACTTTGTCAGCTTGTTTACGGCGATTAATAAGCTGGCCGAAAAGTACGATATGCCGATTTTGTATTCCTGTCATCCGAGAAGCCGCAAGCGGCTGGAGCAGAGCGACTTTGTGCTTGATAAGCGCGTGATTCGCAACGAGCCCCTCGGTTTTCACGATTACAACAAGCTGCAGATGAATGCATACGCCGTGGTCTCCGATAGCGGCACGCTCCCCGAGGAGTCGAGCTTCTTTACGAGCGTTGGCCATCCGTTCCCCGCGGTTTGTATCCGAACCTCGACGGAACGCCCCGAGGCTCTCGACAAGGCCTGCTTTATCCTCGCCGGCATCGACGAAAACAGCCTGCTTCAGGCGGTTACGACGGCGGTGGATATGAACGACAACGCCGATCACGGCATTCCCGTGCCGAACTACGTCGAAGAAAACGTCAGCACCAAGGTGGTCAAGATCATTCAGTCCTATACCGGTGTGGTTAATAAAATGGTCTGGAGAAAATAAAAAAGAAAGGTAGACGGATATGGAAGAAAAAGAACTACGGGGCTTGTTGATAGAAATTCTTTACGCTTCCCTCAACGAGGTGACAGTCGATGCATCGGTCAAGGACGCGCTTACGCCCGACGTTCTCGAGACTCTGTACCGTCTTGCCAAAAAGCAGGACCTTGCCCATATCGTTTCAAGCTTCGTTTATCAGAACGGCGTTTCGGTACCGCCCGAGCTGCAAGCCAAGCTGCAAAAAGAGGAGATGCTGTCGATCTACCGATGCGAACGCTTGGATTATGCGCTTGCAGAGATTTGTGAAGCGTTCGACGCCGCGCATATCGCACATATCCCGCTTAAGGGCTCGGTGATTCGCCCGTATTATCCGACTGCGAGCATGCGGACGAGCTGTGACGTTGACGTGTTGATTCACAAGCAGGATCTGGAGACTGCGATTGCCGCCTTGGCGCAAAAGGGATACCGTTGCGGAGAACGAAAATATCACGACGTTCACCTATATTCGCCGAGCAACATTCATCTGGAGCTGCATTTTCATATACAGGAGGATATGGACCGTTTAGATGAAATTCTGAAGAATGCATGGGATTATGCACATCCTGTTTGCGCAAACCGATATGCGTTTTCCGATGAATTTTTTGTCTATTATTTATTTGCTCACATGACCTATCATTTCCTTGGTGGCGGCTGCGGTATTCGTTCCTTGATGGATATCTGGGTGGTAGAGCATAAAATGGGCCTTTCGTATTCCTGCGCCGAGGAGCTCTTGAAAAAGGCGGGGATCGATCGGTTTGCCGCGGAAATGCGAGAGATCGCCGAGCAGTGCTTTACGCATCGCATGCGGAGTGCCTCTGCCGAAACGATCTTGAAATATATTTTTGAGGGCGGCCTTTACGGCAATATGGAGCATTATATCGCGGTAACCAAATCCAAGGGCACAAATGCGACGGCGTATATCCTTCAGCGCATTTTCCTTCCGTATCGCTCGATGAAAATTTCTTATCCGATTTTGGTGAAAGTCCCCATTTTGCTTCCGTTTTGTTGGATCGCACGGTGGTTTAGCCTGATCTTCGGCAGAAAGACCAAGCGCGTGATGCGGGAGCTTGCCACCGTCAAGCATATGACGGATCATAAGGTTGAAGAAGCTGAGGCGATCCGTTTGCAGATGGGCTTATAACGACTTCTTCATAAAAAAACGCTACTTCACATGAAGTAGCGTTTTTTATGATTCGCATGCGTTACAGCGCATCGACGATGCGCATCCATTCATGCGCCGAGGCGTCGCTCGGCATGCTGAAATCTCCACGCGGGGAAAAGGAGATCGAGCCGACCTTCGGGCCATCGGGCAGGCAGGATCGCTTGAACTGCTGGGTAAAGAAGCGGCGAACGAAATTCTTTAGCCACTTGAGGAGCACCTCATCGCTGTATGCTCCGGCAAATGCAAGCTTGGCAATGCGGTACAGCTTTTCGGGATCGTAGCCGCAACGGATCATATAATAAAGGTAGAAATCGTGAAGCTCGTACGGGCCGACCAGATCCTCGGTGCGTTGGGCGATTTCACCGCCCTCGTCGGCAGGCAAGAGCTCGGGACTGATGGGGGTATCGAGAATGTCACGCAATACGGCCGCAAGACGGGGTTTTCCGTCCTGCTCGGCGCAGTCGGCGTAATAAGTCACGATATGGCGGATCAGCGTTTTGGGAACCGAAGCGTTTACACCGTACATCGACATGTGGTCGCCGTTATAGGTTGCCCAGCCGAGAGCCAGCTCCGAGAGATCCCCCGTACCGACGACAAGACCGTTTTCCATGTTGGCAATATCCATCAGGATCTGCGTGCGCTCGCGCGCCTGCGCATTTTCATAAACGACGTTGCGGTTGCTTTCATCGTGACCAATGTCACGGAAATGAAGCTTGACGGCGTCGGCAATATCCACGCAACGGAGCTGTGTGCCAAGCTCCTCGCACAATAGCTCAGCATTGGAGCGGGTGCGCTTGGTTGTTCCGAAGCAGGGCATCGTGACACCGACAATATCGGTGTGCGGACGGCCGAGCAGATCGCAAGCGCGTGCCGCAACCAGCATAGCAAGGCAGGAATCAAGACCGCCCGAAATGCCGATGACGCAGGTCTTGGCATAGGCGCGCTCCATGCGCCCGGCAAGGCCGCGGCTTTGGAGTTGCAGGATCGTCTCGCAACGGCGCGCACGCTCGGCTGCATCGGTGGGAACGAAGGGCGCCGTCTCGAAGCGGCGCGAAAGAGTCGTTTCGGTTACGGTCATATCAAACCACGTCGTGCGATATTCAGTGTTGGGGGCACTCTTATAGGTGTTCAGATGCGTGCGCTCGCCGCTTAGACGAGACAGATCGATTTCGGTTGCGATATAACCGCTTGCAGGCGTTTCAAAGGGAAGCGCTTCGGCGAGCATCGCTCCGTTCTCGGCAATCATGCAATGACCGCTGAATACGAGGTCGGTCGTCGATTCTCCGTGACCGCAATCGGCATACAGATACGCGCATACCGCCTTGGCGGACTGGGATGTCACGAGTGAGCGACGGTAGCTCTCCTTGGCGACCGTTTCGGCAGAGGCCGAAAGGTTGGCAATGATCAATGCTCCCGCTTCGCAAAGACCGACCGAGGGCGGGCAGGCAACCCAAAGATCCTCACAGATCTCCGTACCGATGCGGAGCAGAGGCAGGTCGCGGCAGGCAAAGATCTGCTTTGGGCCGAAGGGAACGGTGTCCGCACCGAGCGCGATCTCTACTGCTTCACCATCGTAGGATGCAAAGTAGCGCGCTTCCTTGTGCTCGTCATAATTGGGGATATGAGTTTTCGGAATGACACCCAAAACGTGGCCTTTTTGACAAATTGCGGCACAATTGTAAAGTTTATCATTGACAAGAAGGGGAAAACCGATTATACTAATACTATCGGAGTCTGCCGTCGCGGCGACGAATTGCAAAAGCGCCGCCTTGGCCGCTGCCTGCAGTCGGCCTGTCAGGAACAGATCGGCACAGGTGTAGCCTGTAATGGCAAGCTCGGGGAAAACGACGAGCTTAGCTCCCCCGTCCACGGCGTGCTTCCACACGCGCAGTATTTCGGAAAGATTGGCCTCGCAATCCGCAACTGTGACATTCGGTGTAGCGGTGGCAACCTTGATAAAACCGTGTTTCATGTTACACAATCCTTTCGACCGTTAGCGATCCTTGACGAAAAATCCGTCCATACTAAATGTATTATACATTTTTCTTTCCAAAATTACAATAGAATTTTCAAAAAAACTGCCAAAAAAGTAAAAAACCACGTAAAAACAAAGGAGAATCTTACCATGAAAAACCTCAAACGCAATCTGACCATGCTGTGTGACTATTATGAGCTGACCATGGGAAACGGCTATCAAGTAAGCGGTATTGGCGATAAGATCGTATATTTTGACGTATTTTACCGAAAAAATCCCGACAATGGCGGCTTCGCCATTGCGGCTGGCTTGGAGCAGGTCATCGAATACGTCCGCGACCTGTACTTTGACGACGAGGACATCGCGTATTTGCGCGCCAAGGGATGCTTCTCCGAGGAATTTCTTGCGCGTCTGCGCGAATTCCGCTTCACCGGCGATATTTGGGCGATCCCCGAGGGAACGGTCGTTTTTCCGGGTGAGCCGCTGATGATCGTCCGTGCACCCGTGATCGAGGCACAGTTTATTGAAACCTACGTGCTGATGATGATCAATCACCAATCGCTGATCGCAACCAAAGCGGCAAGACTTGCCCGTGCCGCAAAGGGAAGAGCCATCAGCGAATTCGGATCACGCCGTGCACAGGGCGCGGATGCCGCCATGCTTGGCGCGCGCGCGGCCTATATCGGCGGCTGCGGCTCGACGGCCTGCACGATCGCGGACGAGGCCTATGGCGTGCCGGCAACGGGCACGATGGCACATTCCTGGGTGCAGATGTTCGACAGCGAATACGAAGCCTTCCGCACCTACTGCGAGATCTATCCGAACAACGCCACGCTGCTCGTCGATACCTATAACGTCATCGAGAGTGGCATTCCGAACGCCATTCGTGTCTTTAACGAGGTGCTCGCACCCAAGGGGATCCGCAAATGCGCGATCCGCATCGACTCGGGCGACATCACGTATCTGACGAAAAAGGTGCGAAAGATGCTCGACGATGCAGGCTGGACGGAATGCAAGATCGTCATCTCCAATTCGCTCGACGAATATCTGATCCGCGAGCTGATCCGCCAGGGCGCAGAGGTCGATGCCTTTGGTGTGGGCGAGCGCCTGATCACCGCCAAGAGTGACCCCGTGTTCGGCGGTGTGTACAAGCTGTGCGCCGTAGAGGACGCCGAGGGCAATATTCTGCCGAAGATCAAGATCAGCGAAAATGTCGGTAAGATCACCACGCCGCATTTCAAGAAGGTCTACCGCCTGCGTGGCAGAGAAACCGGCAAGGCTGAGGCCGACCTGATCTGCGTCTGGGATGAGACGGTCGACGATACGAAGCCCATCACCCTCTTTGATCCCGAGTATACCTGGAAGCGCAAAACGCTTGAAAACTATACGGCCACCCAGCTGCTCGTGCCGATCTTCCAAAACGGCGAGCTGGTCTACGACGTGCCGACGCTGACCGAGGTGCGCGCGCATTGCGCCGAGGAGATCGAGGGCATGTGGGACGAGGTGCGCCGCTTCAATAACCCGCATAATTACTACGTCGACCTGTCGCAGAAGCTGTGGGATATCAAGCACGCGATGCTTGCCGAGCACCGAAGAATCGAAAAATAAAAAAGCAGGGCAAAAAAGAAAAAATTTTTGTTTTATATTGACAAATTCAAAGAAGAATGATAAAATAAACTCAATACGATCATGCGATTGTAAATCTTTTTTTGAAAGAGGTTTCTTATGAAGAAAACATTGTGTCTTGTATTGACGCTGATTTTCGTGCTTGCCAGCTTGGCAACGGTTTCCGTCAGCGCGATTACGGCTAAGAAGCCCAGCGGTACGGGTACGGAAGCGGATCCTTATATCATTAAGACTGCCGCTGAATTCAATTGGATTGCCAATAACGGTAAAACCATCGGTACGGCAGGAACGACGGCCAGCGCGACGATCGGCCGAACCGTATATATGGAGCTTGGCGCCGACGTCGACCTTTACGGTGCAAGCGTAGCTTTGGTCGAGGATCTCGGCTGGAGCGACGTCAAGGGCTCAAAGAACGAGTGGCATTTCAACGGTAAGGGGCATACCATCTCCAACATGACCAACATGCTGTTCGTCTCGATTCAGGCAAACTCCGTGATCGAAAACATCAACTTTGTCAACATTCAGCTTACCGACGCAACGTCCAACGTAGGTATGATCGTCGGCTACGCTCCCAAGGGCGTAACGCTGAAGAATATCGTCATTGACCCGACCTCCGTGATGACCGCGTCCAACGCGAACCACGCAGGTGCTCTGGTCGGCCTTTCGCAGGGCGAGACGGTGATCGAAAACTGCTTGAACGCCGCCACCGTTTCCAATACTAAAAACAGTGCCACGGCCGATACCGGTGCAATGCTTGCCGCTATCGAGTCGAAGGCGGCAACCATTAAGAACTGCGTCAATATCGGTGAGATTACCGGCTCGGGTATCACGGGCGGTATCCTTGGTACGTGTGCGGCATCGGCTACGGGAACGAAGATCGAGAACTGCGTGAACATCGGTAAGGTTAAGGGCCAGTGCTCGGCCGCTACACCCGTGATCGACGAGATCTGCGCAACCGCCGCAACAAATAATGCACCCTATACCAAGACGGGTTGCTATTTGGCCGCAGATAAGGACGCCAAGTATACCGAGATCAGAGCCATCGTGGCGACCACGCACGCTTGCGTAGCCGAAACGAACGACTGTGAGATGCCTTGCACGCTTTGCTCGCTCTCTCTTGTGGCAACGGGTCATACTTACACGAACGGCTGCGACACCACGTGTGACGTTTGTAATGTGGAAAGAATCCCCGAAAAGCATCTTTACGATAACGCATGCGATGCTACGTGTAACGTCTGCGGCGCAGAGAGAACGTCGGGTGAGCATATCTACGACCATGCGCTGGATACGATCTGTAACGTTTGTAGCGCAGAGAAGGTAGAGGAGCCTGAGGATACGACCGCAGCACCCGACACCACGGCTGCAGGGGAAGACGACGGATGCGGCAGTGCTCTGAACAGCACCTATGCCATCCTTGCTCTCGTTGCTGTCCTCGGATTTGCTTTCGTAGCAAAGAAGAGAGAAGAGAACTGATTTCTCTTAACATAAACGAATCAACGTTGGGCCTCCCTCGGGGAGGCCCTTTGTTATTTTCCGCGGGGCTTTTTATCACCCCTCGCAGAACCGCAAACCGAATGGGTTTCTCTTACCTCGGTAGGGGGCGGCGCCTACGACGACCCGCAAAACGAATCGCACACCACCGCCAAACGACGAGAAAAACCGCCTCGTAACGGGAGGATCAAGGCCCTCCCCACCCGAGGCGTGTATGCGCATTTTGTACCCCGTAGGGGCGACGTTTCGTCGCCCGAAACTCAATCTTTTACCCCAACCAATATCGCTCTAGGCAAAATAACCAAATAATCCGCAAAAAAATCGTCAAAACAATGAAAAACAAAATAAAGCATTGACAAAATTACTTGAATATGCTAGAATAACAATGTAATGATTTCCCAAGAGTGGAATCGTACAAAAATTTAAGAAAGGAAGTTTTTGATTATGAAAACAAGAAACTTCACCAAAGTACTGTCTGCGGTTATGGCTCTCGTGGTCGTTCTCTCGACGCTCGTGATCCTTCCTCTGACGGTAAGTGCTGACGGTACGGATCCGGTTACGCTGACCGGTGAAGGCACCGAAGCTTCCCCCTACCTGGTGGGAACTGCTGCAGAGCTTGCAGCCATGAAGACGGCTTCTGAGGCAATTGCAGAAGCTGGCTCCATCTACGTAACGTTGACGGCTGACATCGAGGTCGCTGCCGACTTCCAGCTCAACGCTTCCATTTATGCAAGCGATGCTAACGCGAAGATCGCATGGAACTTTGACGGTGACGGCCATACCATCAGCGGTCTGACCCAGCCTCTGTTCGGCGGTCTGAACGCGCAGGGCGGCGGCCATACCTTCAAGAACCTGACGCTTGAGGGTGACGTTGTTGATACCGAGCGTTACACGGGTATCCTCGTTGGTATGCTTTACGGTAGCGCAACCTTCGAGAACGTTACGACGAAGGGCTCGCTTACCACGAGCAAGACCGGTGATAACGTTCACGCTGGCGGTATCGTCGGCGTAGCAGAGAAGGGTGGCGAAGCCATCAACTTCATCAACTGCACGAACTATGCAGATATTACGCTTCCTGCTACTGCAAACGGTGCAAGAGCAGCAGGTATCATTGCTTCGCTCAAGCACTACGGTGTTGCGGGTAACTACGTACACACCCTGCAGAACTGTGTAAACTACGGTGACATCGTTTCGAACAACGGTTATGCCGGTGGTCTTGTTGCTCAGGTTAACCCCAACGCTAACCTTGCAGATCTGAACTACACCTTCAGTGTTGTAAACGCGATCAACGAGGGTGCGATTGGTCTCGCCGTTGATAACGAGGGAACCGACAACGATATCGCAGCAGCCGCTAAGGCAGGTGCGATCGTTGCAGAGTTCACGCAGCAGGGTGCTCCCGCTGAGGGCGCAACCCAGGCCTACGGCATTGCTTACAGCTACGATATGTCCGAAACCGCAGGTCTTGCTGTTTACAACAAGATTGATGACGTAACCGTAACCGCTGAAGGTCCTACGGCAGCTTTCACGATTGCAAGCTTTGACGATCTGAAGCTTCTGAAGACCGCTTCGGTTTCGACGGTTGACGGTTCGACCGATAAGCTGTTCCCCGAAGGTGCTCGTATCGCCGTTAAGTTCACGGCTGATATCGAGGTTACCGACGCCTCGTTCCGTATGAACGACTCCGTTTATGCTTCCGACCACAACGCAAAGCTGATGTGGTACATCGATGGCCAGGGCAACACCATCACGGGTCTCGGCCGTCCGCTGTTCCGCGGCTTGTCTGGCAAGGGTTCTGTTATTAAGAACCTCCACCTCAACTCTGCTATTACCACCGATGCTGAGAGATACCTTGGCGGTCTCGTTACCATCGCTTATGGTCCTATCACCATTGAAGGCGTTACTGTTAGCGGTACCGTTTCCACGGCATACGCAGGTACCGGCGCACAGGTTGTCGGCGGTATCATCGGTTACGCTGCTCAGTATAACGGCATCGTAGTCAGAAACTGCACGAACTATGCAACTGTTGTTGCTCACGAGGCTGCTGACGGCAACATCAACATTCACGTTGGCGGTATCATCGGTAAGCTCGGTCACTACGGCTCTGCTCAGACTGTGATCCATCACCTCGTTGAGAACTGTGTCAATGAAGGTGCTGTTGTCGGCGCTTACAATGCCGGCGGTATCATCGGTCAGCTCAACCCCGAGGGTGATACAGGGCACTTCGCTGACTACACGGCTACCATTAAGAACTGCGTAAACAAGGGTACGGTTCAGGCCTCCTACGCAGATGCATCTAAGGGTGCAATCGTTGGCTTCGTTCAGGGCACGACCACAGGTGGTGAAACTGTTAAGAACATCAACATCGTTGATTCCTACAACACCAACACGGATCTTACGCTGGTTGGCGGTACCGACGCGCTGACGAACATTACGCCGACCAACTGCTTCGAGGCTGCAGAAGCTGCTGATGCGGCAAACGCTGAAGCCATCGCAGCAATCAATGCTAACCTCCACGTACACAATTACGAGGCTGATTGTACGATCGAGTGTCTCGATTGCGGCTACGACCTCAGAACAGACGCTGTTGATCACACCTACGAAACCTGTGAGTCTACTGCTTGCACGGAATGTGGTACAACCAGAGAAGCCGGCGCTTGTGAGTGGGAGAACGCATGTGACGCAGAGTGCGACGTTTGCGGTGCAACCAGAACGCCCGACGCTCACCAGTACGAGCACGCTTGCGACAGCCTGTGTAAGGTTTGTGGTGCAGGTGAGAGAACGCCCGCTGCTAATCACACCTACGACAATGCATGCGACGCTGATTGTAACGTATGTGGCGCAGAGAGAACTCCTGACGCACACGCTTACGACAACGACTGCGACGCAACCTGCAACGCATGTGGCGCAGAGAGAACGCCGTCCGCACACGTTTATGACGATGATAAGGACGCAACGTGCAACGTATGCGGCGCAGAGAGAACCGTAGCCGGCGAAGATACTCCTGCTACAACGACGACCGCGGCTCCCGAAACCACGACGGCTGCAGAGGAAGACGACGGATGCGGCAGTGCTCTGAACAGCACCTACGCAATCATCGCTCTCGTTGCTGTTCTCGGATTTGCTTTCGTAGCAAAGAAGAGAGAAGAGAACTAATTTCTCTTAACAAAAACGAATAAACGCTGGGCCTCCCCTCGGGGAGGCCCTTTGTTATTTGCCGTGGGAGGGTTTTTATCGTGTCATTATGAGCGGAGCGACAGCGACGAAGGGATCCGGAATCGGTATTCGCTACTCAGCGTAACGGAATGTTTCTTTTTGATCGCAAGGTCGCGAAAATCGTTTCGAGATCCCGCTTCGACTTCGTCTCGCGCGTTTGCTCACTCGCCTACGGCTCGGCTCGCCTCGCAAACGTTCGACTCGCCACACATGGCTCGCTCAGGATGACACATGAAAGAAGAATGCTTTTTATAACCGCCTCGTAACGGGCGACGAAACGTCGCCCCTACGGCGTGTGATGAAACGATTTGCATTTACCCTTGTAGGGACAGGCGTCCACGACTGTCCGCAAAACGAATCGCACACCACCGCCGAACGGGAGGATAAAAACCGCTTCGTCTTGGGTCGTCGTGG
>CAYULZ010000042.1:0-12172 GCA_964445865.1 uncultured Lachnospiraceae bacterium
CCGTTACGGCTCCTGATCTCGGAGCCTGCGGCGTTCAGCATCTTAACCGGGGCATAGGTGCCTTCCTTGCTCTTGGAGTCGATCGCACTCAACACCTGATCCTCATCGATCAGGGAGGTGGTAACGTAAACGAACTCGTCAACAAGGGTGATATTGTTAAAGGGATAGGAGCGCTTTTCCAGCGATTGGGCCTGCTGCTCCTCGGTCTGGAATTTCTCCCAGAACTTTTCCCAAGCAGAGACCGTAATCTTCTGTGCGCCGATGAATCCGGTAAACTCACCGGTATCCGTCATAACGAGGATACCTTCACCGTTCGAGTCAGCAACGACGTACAGACGGTCGTACTTATCGACTGCCAGTGCGATCGGTCTGTAAACGAAGTTATCACCGAACAGCTCGGACTCGGGCTGAGGAATAACGGCAAGGAAATTACCGTCGCGATCGTAGGTTACGATTCGGCTTCCATAGGTATCGCAAACGAAGATTCGTCCGGGAACCAGATCGTTACCAACCATCTTATCGGAAGTGATAAACACGCCACTCGGCTTAGCAAGTGCATCCTCGACACCCTGCTCGTTGATGAAGGTGTCCAGCGTAAACTTCAGCTTGTAGTAGCGGTCCAGCACGACGATACGGTTATTGTCCGCATCGGCGATGTAGACGTTGCCCGCATCGTCCACCTCAAGATCGGTGGGGTTCGCGAGGGGGGAAGACAGACCCATGTAGGCCGAGTCAACCTTCTTGGCAGGCGTATACGCATCGGGGGAGTACAAAGCCGTACCGTCGATGGAATACGTATAGGTTTGATATGGAGCTGCTGCACCAACAGGAAGAGCCAGTACCATAACAAAAGCAAATATGAAGCAAATAACTGCTGATATTTTTTTCATGTTCTCCTCCTGTAATTAGTCCTTCATACCACTGGATCCCATCGTTTCGATGATATTCGACTGCGAGATGACGAATACCGTGATCGGAACCAGCATCATGACCACGGTTGCCGCGGCACTTGCGCCTGCACGCTTGATACCGCCCGCGGTGATCTGAGAAATGGCGTAGTTCAAAGATTTCAGCTGCTCGGAATGGATATAGATCGAAGCGCCTGCGTTCCACAGATCCTTGAACGAATACACGATCAGGGTCAGCCAACCGGGCTTAACCATCGGCATCGCGATCGTCCAGAAGGTTCGCAGCTCGCTCGCACCGTCAAGACGTGCACTTTCTAGCACGGCGTCGGTCACGTTCGATTCCATGAACTGCTTCATCAGGTAAAGGCCGAGAGAGGTTCCCCACGCAGGAATGATAATTGCCCAGTAGGTATCGATCATGTGGAAGGCGCTCATCAGCATGAAGCAGGTGATTGCGGTAACCGTCTGATGGAACATCAGCGAGGTCTGTACCGTCTTGAACATGAACTTGCCGCCCGGGAACTTGATCTTTGCCATAGCATATGCAGCCATGGACGAGAAGAACAGGTTACCAACCGTACCGGCCACCGAGGTAAAGACGGTGTTGAATATGTATCGTGAGAACGGAACGAGGTTACCGCTCATGAGCGAGAACAGATCCTTAAAGTTCTTGAAGGTCGGCTTCATAACGTAGAAGCGAGGGGGGAACATCCACAGCTCATCCAGCGGCTTGAGCGACTGGATCACGGCGTAGTACATCGGCAGGAACATGAAGATTCCCATGATGGTCAAAACAAAGGTAATGCCTGCGTCACCGCCGCGGGAACGGGCAAGTACGACTTTATGCTTTCTTGTTCTTAACTTTGCCATATTACGTACCTACCTTTGACAACATCTTTTTGATCAGCGTGTTGGAGCCGATCATGACGACGAAGAGAACGACTGCGATCGTTGAGGAATAACCGATCTCGAAGCGCTGGCTACCGTAGTCCTCGAGGTGGTGCACAATGGTGTGCGCCGCATAGTCGACCGACGGGAAGCCGCAGAGCGCGGTAACGACACCGCCGAAGCCGAAGGACGAGGTGATTGACATAACCGCGCCGAACATCAGCTGAGGCTTGATATTCGGAAGGGTGATGTACCACAGTTCCTGCCAACGGTTGCGAATACCGTCCACGGCACCTGCCTCAAACTGCGATTTATCTACCCCCTGCAAGCCTGCGATAAAGGACAGGAATGCGGTACCCAACGAGGTCCAAAGGGCAACGACGATACACAGCGGCATGATATAGGTTGCATCTTTAAACCATGCGATCGGCTCGTTGATTACACCGAGCTGCATCAGCCATGCGTTAGCCCAACCGTAGGAGTCTGCCGAGAACAAGGTTGCCCATACGAGGTAAACCTGGCCGGAGATGGAGGGGGCATAGAAGATCAGGGTAACGACCGCACGGATCTTCGGGGAAAGCTCGTTGATAAACCAAGCAATCAACAGAGACATGATGTAGGAAACAGGGCCTACGATAACAGCGAAGATCAAGGTGTTCTTCGCGGCAATGATGAAAATGTCGTCGTCCAGGAACAGTCTGACATAGTTGTCGAACCAAACGATGTTCGGCATTTCCAGCATGTTAAAGTCCGTAAAGCTCAAAACAATGGAAAGCAGGACGGGAATGACAGTAAAGCAACAGAAGATCAACATATAGGGAGCAACCATCAGATAGGCAGCCCAGTTTTTCTTCATCTCTTTCCACGTCCACTGCGCTTTGGAAATGTCCTTACGCGCCACAGCTTTCTTATTTGCCGTTTTTTGTGACATGAACTTTTTTCTCCTTCATTAGATTTATTGCGATTATTTGTATGCTTCGTAAGATTCCAGAGCATCTGCTGCGCTTCTCATATCTGCTGCAGCACCGCCGAAGAGATCCTTATTCAGAACGTCAAGAGCATCTGCCAATGCACGAAGCGAGGCGTAATCCTCGGTCATGTATCCCTCTAGGACAAGCAGTGCGTTGTCGCACGTCGCCTTGTGGGCTTCCTCGTTATACGCGGGATCCGTCATCGCATTCTTCAGCTTTGTCTCCGCCGAAGCCATACGCTTCTCAGCAAGCGTCTGTCCGACATAATCCAAGGTTTCAAGCTCGAACTCGGCTCGTTTACGGGTAATTTCCTTATTGATCGTATTGATGTAGCTCTGCAGCTCAGTTACGGGGTTCGCGTTGTCGTTATAGGCTGCGAGGAATGCGAATTCGGTGTAACGGCTGACAATGTAGGCACCCGGATAGTTCGGAACGGCAGCCAGATTGTTGTGCTGTTTTTGCAGCTGATAAAGCTCGGCCGTCGTCCAAGGCAAGCTTGCAAGCGCCTGCTTATTCGCCGTAGGATGCTTTGCAGAGGGACCGAGGATCGCAACCATCTCATTGGAGTAGTCGATCTGACACTGTGCACCTGCGTGCCAGCTCATGAACTTCCACGCGCCGTCCTTATTTTCGCATCCGGTGATCATGGCAATTGCTGTGACAGTCGATACCGACTTGTTATTCAGCTCACCGTCCACGTAGTAACCGGGCAGTGGGCGGAACTCCCACAGACCCTCGATCTCGGTAGCAAATACCTTCAGCTGGTTGTACGTACTGGTATAGTCGGCAAAGCCGATCGGCATTTCACCCGTTCTGAAACGGTTGGCGAAGTCATACTGATAGGGGAAGGAGTACATGGTGAACATATCACACATGGTCTCAAAGGCCTCAAGAGCCACGTTGGAATCAAGGTTGATTCTCATACCGCCATCGGCAAAGAGCTCACCACCCAGCTGATACAGGAAGATGTTTTCACTCTTCGTCATTGCGATCTGCATGTTGTTAGCCTGAAGCACGGGAATGATCGCCTTCACGTCGTCCCACGTCTCGGGAACGTCGAGGTTAAGGTCAGCCAGAATATCCTTACGAACGAACATCATCGGGAAGCTCTGGGTCTCGGGCAGGCCGTAGTAATGGTGTACGTTATCCTTATCCGAGATACCGAGGACCAACATCGCCGACTCGTTAAAGTCTTGAACAACCGTATCGAAATCGGGCATACCCTCGATGGGCTCAAGCGCGCCACGGATTGCGTAGTTGATGATATCGCTCTGTCCGATGCCGATATACACGTCAGGTCCCTGACCAGAAAGAATGGAAGGAAGCAACGTACTGCCGGCAACGAGCTTGAGGTTAACCGATACATGATACCGAGGCGTGAAATTGTTATTCAGCAGGCCGCGGATAACCTGTGCCTGGTCGCGGCCGTAAGCCAGCCATACCTCAACGGTATCCTCGCCCTCCTCCTCGGACATAGCACCTACGCGGTCGTAGTTACGGAAGAAGCTCTTGAAGAAGCTCGAGACCTCGAAAACGAGGGATTCCCAGAAGCTTGCCTTCGCACGAGGCAGTTCCTCGTTCTCATTCTGAATTGCCAGATAGTCCAGCGTCAGAGGCTGCGTCTTCGCATCGCTGAGCCACGTACCGAGCGTACCGATCTGGCTCTTGAGCTGGTCGAGATTCTTTGCTACGTTGGCACCGTTATCGGAGCCCATCACGCCCAGCAGACGGGCAACCTCATCCAGGTCAGCGGTCATCGTACTCTTGATACCTGCCGTCTCATTCAAGATTGCAGAGATCGCCTCGAGCTCTCGCTTCTGAATAATCAGATCGCGCAGCTCATTGTAGAGCACACGGTCGAAGCCGTAGTCGCGGTCCTCGTCAGGCGATGCGCCCGTCAGCTTCAAGAAGCTCAGGTAGTCGCTGTTGATCGCATTCAGCGAGTTCTGAACACGGCTGACGATGTCACCCATATCGCCGAGCGAGACCTCCAGGCGAAGCGTATATTCTACGCCCTCCTCGAAATAAAATTCAAATTCGGTCGTACCGTCGGACAGGTAACCAGCCTGCCAGTCGGACGAATAGTTGAAGCGCAAGCGAGATGCCTCGGCAAAGGGAACGCCGTTGTAGTCCCCGCCATACAGGGAGAGGATTCTGGAGGAATACATACCGTCCAAAATATTCTGGCGGAATCTCGCCGCGATCTTATACATACCGGTTTTGTCTACCTTAAATTTATAAGATATCCACTGACCGGGGGTCTGCCACTTGTCACCGCCCACCGTGTTGAGCACCGTATAGCTGTTGGCAGAGGGAGACGTGATCGCACTGGTATTATCGGATACGGGGTAGATCGTCTGCGAGGAAGCGGCACTGTAGTACTCCGCTTCGATCTTGATCTTGCCCTCACCGGCGGGAACGTTTTCGTACTGCTTCTGATAATCCGCATAGGACGTCCACGTCGTGGGCGGAACCAGACGGATCTCCGAAATCACGATCGGCTCGTTCACCGACTCCAATGTCAGCGTAACCTTACCGTCATCGCCGGGAGCGATCACGAACTCGAAGGGCATCGACATAAAGCCGTTCGAATCCTTAAACTGGTAGGTAGACCAAACGGGGGTCTGGCTCTGCGAGGGTCGAATCTCGTTCAGGTCAATATCCTTAAGGAAGAAGCGAAGCACCTGCTCATCCACGAGAGCCGCGTTCGCCGAAGTCCACGTAGACGGGATTGTATATATAATGTAGGTTTTTCCATCGCGCTCTTCTGACTTGGCATCAAAGCCGGCCGTCTTGGCGGCGTTTAGATAAGTATCTGCGCTCTCACCCTCGGGCACCTCAAAGGATGCATTTTCATAGGCGTTCTGCCATACCTTCGAGATCGTCAGGTAGCGAGCCTCCGAGAAAGGAACCTTGTTATTGATCATGAACAGACGTTCGATCGAGGTCGACTTGTTAATAACCGGATAATAGTCGATCTCCAAATAATAGCGTCCGGCCGTGGCCAGCGTCTGATACTTCTCCAGCGCAGGATCCAGGATCCACGAAACCTCACCGGCACCGGGAACATACAGACCCTCCACGCCATCGTACGTACCGACCGACGCATAATTTTTCTTCTGATCATCGGTCAGCTTCGCTCTCGTTTCCTCGTCCAGCGAATTCAAATCGATGCTCGAGCTGGCTACACCGTCCTTACCGGGGATCGAAATACCCGTAGTAGCCGCGGGGACAAAGTTTTCTGCGTCCGCGCTGTTGCCGTAAATCGCGATGTAGTCGTTGTACGAAATCGCATTCAACAGCTCCTTCATCGCTCCCGCACTTCCGTCTTCCGTGTCGATAGCACTGTCCGCACTTACGGGTACAAGGCCGGCACATAGCAGAAATAGCAAAGCGAGCGCAAAAGCTGTCACTCTTTGAAATTTCGTCTTTCTCATTCCAAAATTCCTCCTGCAGTTTTGATTTGAAGGATGCGTGGAACGCACATCCTCCAGACTTGCCGCCAAGGCATGCCTCGGCATGATCAATCCCCCTCCGCTCGTCTTCACCCGGTAGCAAAAGAAAAACGGTTGGGTGGCGCCGTCGGTTTAACTGCGCCAAACCATCTCAAAAGGGCATAATATCCCCTAATGAGACCCAAAATCATAACCATATATTATCATAATTCCGTCAAAAAGTCAAGCAATCTCTTTTCAGTCAATTCTCGCAAAGTCGTCGCACCTCTGACACATGTCGGGCATCACGTTTTCACGCAATCGTCATTTTTACAAAGGTATCATATTGCGCCTCTCAATAAGTAAATATTATTTACCCGTATATGTGGATTTTTCATGAATTCCCTCGTTGTTTTTGGTTGTTTTGACACATTTTATAGTCGCCCATTTCCTCCACCCGCTCGTATGGTAATGATTATTTACATTTCACTTTTCGAAAGCGAGATCCCCGACCATAAAAACAACCATATTTTTTGTGCAAATGCAACAAAAATCGCCCTTAATTTTCTACACATTGAAAAAATAATTTTTTCTCTGTTTTTTTCGTTTTTTCTCAAACAACTTTTCTTTTTCCATCGCAATCTCCACAAAAAGTTTTGTTTTTGCATAACAAAATACATTTTTGTAATTTTTTGCCTTTTTGGATAAAATTCTGTTATTTTTGAGAGCAAGACGCCGCCGAGACACGCGTCACAATTCAAAAGCTCCGTTAAGCAGAACGTTGCAAAAAGCCCCATCTCGTTGCGAGATGGGGCTGTAAGGGCTCCGTATGTCAAAGATACAATCAGCGTAAAAAGCCGTTGACGATCTCCTCTTCCGCTTCCTTTTCGGTCAATCCAAGCGTCATCAGCTTGATCAGCTGTTCACCCGCGATCTTTCCGATCGCCGCCTCGTGGATCAGCGAGGCATCGGGGTGATTGGCAAGAATCTCGGGAATGGCCTTGACCGTCGCCGAATCCATGATGATTGCATCACATTCCGTATGTCCCGAGCAGGCAGCCTCGCCCTTCACCCGGGAAATAAATTCCTGCGAGGAGTGATCAGCCGCTACCGAACGGGATACGACATGCGCCCCCGAGTTTTCGCCGTTCAACTCTACCTCAAATTCCGTGCGCGCGTACTGCTCGCCGTGCGTCATGATTTTTTCATGCACAGTCAGCGTTGCATTTTTCGACAGCTTCGCACGTGTAATGCGATTGGTCGAATCAACTCCTTTGATCTGTGCCGTCTCCATTTCCATGCATGCATTTTCGCCAAGTTCTACGTAAGTCAAGGGGTTCATCACGTTTTTACCGTTGCCGTCACCCTGACCGTAGTGCTTTTCAATATATTTCAGTTTTGCATTTTTCGACACAAAGAACGAGTGAATACCGCTATGCTCGGAATCCTCCGAGCCACCATTGTGGATGCCGCAGCCCGCGACGATCGTTACGTCGCAGTCCTCGCCCACGTGGAAATCGTTATACACCAGCTCCTTGAGGCCCGTTTGGGACAGAAGCACGGGAATGTGCACGCTTTCGTTCTTGGTACCGGACTTGATGTAAATATCAATGCCAGGCTTGTCCTCTTTTTTGACGATCTCGATGTGCTCCGAGGAGTTTTTACCGTAAAGCTGACCGTTGATGCGCAAGGAATATGCGCCCTCCGGCACCTCGTGAATGCCCGCGATTTGCTCAAGCAACGTCTGTTGAATTTTATCCATCATCGCACCTCCTTACGCCTTCGCCGTGTAACGGCAACCGCTCTGCACGTCAAGCAGCTTCGGGAACACGGTATCCTTGTCGCCGTATTCCGCAACCTGACCGTCCGCCACGACGATGATCTTGTCTGCAATATTGAGAATGCGCTCCTGGTGAGAAATGATCAGGATCATGCCCTTCGTGCGCTCGTACATATTCTCAAAGACCTTGATCAGGTTCTGGAAGCTCCACAGATCGATACCGGCCTCAGGCTCGTCGAACACCGAAAGCTTCGTGCCGCGCGCGTTGATCATGGCGATCTCGATGCGCTTCAGCTCGCCGCCTGAAAGCGACGCGTTAACCTCGCGGTTGATATAATCCTTCGCACACAAGCCGACCTCGGAGAGGTACGCGCAGGCGTCGGCGACGCTCGTGTCCTTGCCCGCCGCCAAGGAGATCAAGTTCTTGACGGTAATGCCCTTAAAGCGAACAGGCTGCTGGAAGGCAAAGCTGATGCCGCTTCGCGCGCGGTCGGTCACCGACATGTCAGTAACGTCCACGCCGTCGAGAATAATACGTCCCGAGGTGGGGGCAATGATGCCCGCGATCAGCTTGGCAATGGTGGATTTTCCGCTTCCGTTGGGACCCGTGATGGCCACGAAGCGATCATCTATCGAAAAACTGACGTGCTTTAAGATCTCCTTACCGGCGACCGTGTAGCATACGTCTCTGAATTCTAACATGGGTCTTCTCCTTTGTCTGTATTCCTTCAATCAAAATATTATACATCATATTTCGATTTTTTTCAAGCACTTTCCGAAAAAAGTTTTTATATCCGCATTTTATTGCTATTCTAACCCGTCGATTTGTGTTGTTTTATACAACAATTTGTTTTATTTATATTTTTTCTTTTATGTTTTTTTGGATTATTTTATTATTGTTTTTTACAACGTAAAAGGAATCGGGCAACGCCCGATTCCTTGCTTCTTCGTTACGCCTTCGTCGCGCCCGAGGAAAATTTCATTTTCGCCTCGTTGACCTTGGTCTGCTCTGCGCACTCGCTCGTATACCAGCCGCGGCTCTTCATTTCCTCGAAGAGCTTTTCCTGCATATGGTGCTCATCGGTCAGAAGTCCGGAAAGACATCCGCGCATTGCGGTCGTTTCGGTCTCGCACAAAAACGTGTTATAGATGCTCGTCATGTGCTTTTCGCAGTTCAACAGATCGGTCATCTTCGCGCGATCGTCAAAGGTCTTATTCTGTTCCATTCTCTGTTCTCCCCCCGTTATTTCAAATTGGACAAAAGCTCGTCGTAATGCTGCTGATGCCGCATCGCCATCTGCTCATAGTGATCCTTGAGCGTGCTGTCGCTCACCTCGGTAGCCGTCTGACGGTATTTCGCCGTGAGATTTTCCTCCATCGTCAAAAGATCGGACAGCGCCGTCAGCTCCTTTGCCGTAATCTGTGCCATAATATACTCCTTTCGTCGTTATTGACTTTAGTGTGTGGCATTTGGGGAAATTTATGTATAAAAAAAGAACCTCCAAAGAGGTTCTTTTTTATTCAATCTCCCCGAAGAGGCGAAGCGCCTCACGGGCGGCGTTTTGCTCGGCCTCGCGCTTCGATTTTCCGCGTCCGCGGCCAATGACGTTCGTGTTCAGGTGTGCCTCGACCTCAAAGACCTTATCGTGGTCGGGGCCGTTCTCAGCCACCGTTACGTACTCAAGGAAATCGCCCTCGGCCTGCTGAATGAGCTGCTGCAGCTCGGTTTTTGCATCGTTGCGGATCGGGCTGTAATTGTCCGTCAGCTCGCGCTCGATAATGGGCGTCAAAAAGCGGCGGATCTCGTCAAGACCGCGCTCTCCCGCATCGAGATAAATTGCAGCGAGCAACGCCTCAAAGGCGTTCTCAAGCGTTGACTGCTTCTCGCGGCCGTTACCCTTCTCCTCCCCGCGGCCAAGCAACAGATAGTCTCCGAGGTGAATACCCCGCGCGTACGAGGCCAGCGCGTGCGAGCGCACGAGCGCCGCACGCCGTTGCGTTAGTTCACCCTCGGGGAGCTTGCCGTATTTTTTAAATAAAAACTCGCTGACCACGATGGAAAGCACCGAGTCGCCGAGAAATTCCAGGCGCTCGTTGCAGACGGCCGTCTGCTTGCGCGCTTTGAGTTCGTTGGCGTACGACGAATGCGTCAGCGCCTCGATGAGGATCGAGCGGTCGTGGAAGCGATATCCCAGCGTCCTTTCCAGCGTTTCGAGATTGGTTGGTTGCATAATCTCTCCTTGCATTATTCCGCAGTATTTTCTTGCGATAGATCCGATTTTTGCATAACTTTATTCGACATAGTATTGGCAATTTCGTCACAAAGTCCGGATTCAGCAGCAGCCAGTGCCTGGCGAATGGCGTTCTTGAAAGCCTTCGCGTCGGACGAGCCGTGTGCCTTGATGACCGGCTTGGCGATACCGAGGATCGGTGCACCGCCGTACTCGCGCGTATCAAACTGCTTCTTCATGCCATACAGCTTGGTTTTAACCAAAAGCGCGCCGATCTTGGTCTTGAGATTGGCATAAAACACATTCTTGAGTGCGCCGAGCATCATCGTGCCCATACCCTCGGCGGTCTTGAGCAGGACATTGCCCGTAAAGCCGTCGGTCACGAGGACGTCGCAGGCGTCAGCCATCACGCGGTTGCCTTCGACATTGCCAACAAAGTTCAGCGACTCGTTGGCCGATAGGCGGCGGTAGGCCTCGATATGCATTTCGGTTCCCTTATGCTCCTCCGCTCCGTTGTTGAGCAGTCCCACGCGGGGATTCTCGACACCGTGCAACGCCTTCATATAGGCCGTTCCCATCACGGCAAACTGCTCAAGATCCTCGGCACTCACGACGATATTCGCACCCGAATCGAGCAAAAGGACGGGGGGATTCATCGGAAGCAGAGCCGCGATGGCAGGACGGCGCAGACCGCGCACCTTACGCACGATCAGGCTTGCGCCCGCAAAGAGCGCGCCCGTGTTGCCCGTGCTGACAAAGGTGTCTCCCTTTCCCTCGGCGAGCATACGGAGTCCCACCGCCATCGAGGAATCGGCCTTATCGCGACGAACGCACATGGGATCGTCCTCCATCGTGACAACCGTAGGGGCATGCACGATCTCAAAATCGTCGGCCGACGCGCCGCACGCCGCGAATTCCTTCGCGAGGATCTCGCGGTCGCCGACGAGAATATAGTTTGCCGTCAGCTCTTTTTTCGCGACGAGCACGCCCTTAACGGTTTCCGAAGGGGCGCGGTCGCCGCCCATCATATCTACAATGATCGTTTTCATATTGTTCTTCCTTTATTCGTCGTTTTGGCAAAACGGCGCAAGCGCCTCGAGCGCCCGCGCGGCGAGTGCCTCGTTTTTAGCGACCTTGCCGCCCTTGACACGGTATCCGAGCGGCTCAATGATACCAAAATTGGCATTCATCGGCACGAAATCCGACACGCCGCCGTTGGCAACGTACTGCGCCATTGCACCGAGCATCGTCGTTTTCGGGAATACGATCGGTGCTTGTCCGCAGGCGCGGCGCGCCGCGTTCAGTCCTGCCACAAGTCCCGATCCCGCCGACTCGATGTAGCCCTCGACGCCCGTCATCTGTCCGGCAAAGAAGATCTCGCCGCGCGAGCGCATCGCGTAGGTCTCGTCGAGCAGATGGGGAGAATTGAGATAGGTATTGCGGTGCATGATACCATAGCGCAGAAATTCTGCGTTTTCAAGACCGGGGATCATGCGGAATACCCTTCTCTGCTCCGGGAAGGTCAGGTGGGTCTGGAAGCCCACGAGATTATACATCGTTTTTTCCAGATTTTCGCAACGGAGCTGAACCACCGCGTAAGACGGCTTGCCCGTGCGCTTATCGACGAGGCCGACGGGCTTCAAAGGGCCGTACACAAGGGTATCCTTTCCTCTGCGTGCCATGACCTCGACGGGCATACAGCCCTCAAAGACCTTGATCTTCTTCTGCTCCTCGCGGTCGAAATTCTTCAAGGGTGCCTCCTCGGCCGTGATCAGCGCCTCCCAGAAGGCCAGATACTGCTCCTCCGTCATCGGGCAGTTGATATAATCGGCGTCGCCCTTGTCGTAGCGAGAGGCAAAAAACGCAACGTCCATGTTAATGGAAGCAAAATCTACAATGGGAGCCGCCGCGTCAAAAAAATGAAGATCGCCGCATCCCAGCGTCTCGCGAATATAGCTTG
>CAYULZ010000043.1:0-12003 GCA_964445865.1 uncultured Lachnospiraceae bacterium
CAAGCGGTAAGGATAAGGCGCAGGCGGCCGCAACCATGGCCATCTCCAGCCCTCTGCTCGAGACCTCGATCAAGGGTGCAAAGGGCGTGATCGTCAGCATTTCGGCTTCGATCAACGTCGGCCTCGAGGATGTGGATCAGGCTTGTACCATGATCTCGAACGAGTGCAATCCCAACGCAAGCGTGATTTGGGGCGTGAATTTCGACGAGTCGCTTGACGACGAAATGCAAATCACACTTATCGCCGCAGGCTTCGATAAGGAGACCGAGGAGGCTCCCACCGAGGAAGAGAAGGAAGAGGAGCAGCTCGACGCGCTCGATTCTTTGCTCGGCAATATGTAATTAAAAAAATGAAGCAGGTCGGATATGATCCGACCTGCTTTTTACTGTTCTTTTTGAAAGATTACGCCGTCGTGAGCGGCACACGCCACGACACGGTCGCCGGCACGTACCTGCCCGTCAAGAAGGGCGGTCGCAAGGGCGTCCTCCACGAGACGCGTGACGGTACGACGCAGAGGACGTGCTCCAAGTAGCTTGCAGTCGCTTTCCTCAACGATGTATGTCGCGACGGTAGGCTCGATGCGCAAGGTAAGTCCCAATGCGTCGGCACGTGAGATGACCTCGCCGAGCATCAGCGAGGCGATCGTTTGCAGATGCTCTTGCGTCAAAGGGCGAAAAACGATGACCTCGTCGATGCGATTGAGAAATTCGGGGCGAAAATGCTCCTTGAGGGCTTCGGTGACGCGTGCCTGCTCCCGTATGCGATCGGATTCGGCAGAAGTCTCCGTAAAGCCGAGCACATGCGATCCCTGCGGTGTGCCGAGTCCGAGATTGGAGGTCATAATCAGTACGGTGTTGCGGAAATCGACGCATCGTCCGCCCGAATCGGTCAGACGTCCGTCCTCTAAAATCTGAAGCAAAAGATGGAATACGTCGGGATGCGCCTTTTCGATCTCATCGAACAGAATGATCGAATAGGGACGTCGGCGTACCCGTTCGGTCAGCTGTCCCCCCTCACCGTAGCCGACGTAGCCGGGAGGCGATCCGATCAGCTTCGAGACGCTGTGCTTCTCCATGTATTCCGACATGTCCAGGCGCAAAAGTGACGCAGAGTCGCCGAACAGTGCCGTCGCGAGGGCGCGGCAAAGCTCGGTTTTTCCTACGCCCGTCTGCCCTGCAAACAGAAACGAGCCGATCGGGCGGTTCGGATTTTTTAAGCCGAGTCGGCCGCGTCGAATGGCGCGTGAAAGCAGGGAAATGGCCTCCTCCTGTCCGATGATCGTGCGAGAGAGCTCGGATTCGAGAGAAAGAAGCTTTTGCGTATCTCCCTCCAATAAACGGCTGACGGGGATTCCCGTCCACCCCGTGACGACGTCGGCCACGTCGGCAGGGGTAACGGTTCGGTTTGCTACCTTCATTTGCTCCTCGGTCTGCGTTTCCTCTAACGTGCGTGAGAGCACCATGACACGGTCGCGCAGGGAGGCGGCGCGCTCGAAATCCTGCTCAGCAATGGCCTCCTCCTTTTCGCGGCAGAGCCGCTTTTTTTCTTCCTCCCACTCGGTCTGCTTTGGCGAGCGTGTGTGGGATACGATACGCACCCTTGATGCGGCCTCGTCTAAAAGATCAATGGCCTTGTCGGGCAAAAAACGATCGGGAATATAGCGAACCGAAAGGCTAACGGCAGCGCGGACGGCCTCGTCGCTGATGCGCAGGCCGTGGTGAGCCTCGTATTGCTCGCGCAGACCAAAGAGGATCTCCGTAGCCTCCTCCTTGGACGGCTCGCCGACGGTTACCGATTGAAAGCGGCGCTCAAGCGCCGCGTCGCGCTCAATATGCGCCCGATATTCGGCGACTGTTGTCGCACCGATCATTTGCAGCTCGCCGCGCGCCAGCGCGGGCTTGAGAATATTAGCCGCATCGACCGCGCCCTCGGCGGCGCCCGCACCGACGATCATGTGAAACTCGTCGAGAAAGAGAATGATGTCGGGATTTTTGGCCACCTCGTCCATCACATGCTTCATGCGTTCCTCAAACTCGCCACGGTATTTTGCGCCCGCGATCATGGCGGAAATGTCGAGCGCGACGATCCGACGCTGCTTCAGCACTTCCGGCACGCTTCCTTCGCAGATCCGCATTGCCAGTCCCTCAATGACCGCCGTTTTTCCAACCCCCGGCTCACCGATGAGACAGGGGTTGTTTTTCGTTCGTCGCGAGAGAATGCAGATGACACGTTTGGTCTCGCGCTCCCGCCCGATGATGGGATCGAAGCGTCCCTCGGCGGCGAGTGCCGTCAGATCCCGACCGTACGCACTAAGCGTGGGCGCACCGCGGATTTTCAGCCTGCTCTCCTCCCCCTTCTTTTCCTCACGCGAGCGGCTTTTTTCTCCCGTTGAGCCAAGAAAGGCACCGAGATCGTTTTTGAGCTCGGCGGGCGGTATGCCAACGGCATCGAGAAGCTTGACGGCTACGCAATCGCGCTCGTTGAGCAGAGCGGAGAGCAGATGCTCTGTGCCTACGTAACGGGTGTTGCCTCCGACCGCCTCGGTTGCCGCGACCTCGATGATCCGCTTGGCACGCGGGGTCATATCCTCGGCAGAAACCGAACCGGGTGAGCCGAGCCCTATGACCTCTACCAGATTTTTTTGCAGAAGAGAGAGCTCCGCACCCCGCGCACGAAGGAGGCGGGAGGCGATGCTGTCGGACTCGGCGCAAAGACCCAGGAGCAGATGCTCCGAGCCGATGTAGGTATGCCCCATCTCGCCCGCCAGACACTGGGCGCGATGCAGGCTGTTTTGCGCTTTTTGTGTGAATTTGTTTGTCATGGATCGTACCTTCTTATCTTTCTTATGCTTCCGTAGCGATTATGGACGCTTTTGACGGAATTTATTGGTAAAACCGAAAAAATTTCAGTCTTTCGCACGCGGGGCAAGCGAAGAAGACGGTACGGGGGAGAGGCTCACTGTGCGTAATTTTCATAGTCCCGCAGAATGCGGTTCCAGGTGCTAAGATCGACGCGTCCCGTGTCGGGCAGAAGCGATGCCCGTTGGAATCGGCGGACATTCTGCTCGGTGACGTCGTCAAAGATGCCCGTGACGTCGGCCAGCTCGAGCGTGTCGTAAATGACAGCCAGCTCACGAAGCAGGAGCTGGAGCAGGGAGACAGTCAAGGACTGCTCGCCCGACGTGATCTCATAGCCCTCGGGGTAGAGGGGGAAGAAATTGGTTACGGGCGTGCGGTCGGAGGCGCGCTCGGCGCGCAGATACGCGTCGTAAATGCGATCCCACGTCGCGCGATCGACGCGCCCCGTTGGAGCAAGGCCGTATGCCTCCTGAAAGGCTTTGACCGCGTCCTCAGTAGCCGTTTCAAAAATGCCGTCGACCGGTATGCGCCGAAGGGCGGGATCGTCAAAGGAGAGCCGTCGCAGATAGCGTTGCAGGTTGCGGACGGCATCGGGTCGGGTGATCGGGTTATCCATCGCGGTCTCCTTTCCTACATTCCCAGCTCATAGCCGGGATATTGGCCTTCCCCAAGGCGTGAGCCGTTGTAAAGATCGCTGTAAAGCGAGGTTAGCTCATCCCATGCGGCCGCGCCGACCGTTCCCGTGGGGGGAAGTCCCTGCAAGCGCTGAAAGGCAATTACGGCCTCTTGCGTGCGTGTACCGAAATAGCCGGTGGGATTGACGGTGGGAATTTGCGGATAAAAGCCTGCAACGAAATTCAGGTATTCCTGAAGTAGGCGTACGGTTTCGTCCTCCGAGCCAAGGCGGAGCGGGACTCCCGGATAAGGAAGCACGTTGCCCTCCACGTATTGAAAGGGAATGGTCTCGATAAAGCCGCGGTAGGTGCGGTAGAGAACGTCCCACGTGTCAAAATCGACCTCTCCCGTGACGGGTAGATCAAAGGCTCGCTGAAAGGCCGAAACGGCCTCGGTCGTGGCAGGACCGTAAATGCCGTCGGGTGTGATGGGCGGCACGGTGTCGTAAAATTGGGCGAGATAGGCCAACAGGTACTGAATGTTGCGCACGTCGACACCCGTGTCCCCTTGACGCGTTACGCCGGGGTACTGTTGGGTGACCTCCTCAAGTGTGATACCCTCCGAATCGAGCTCGTTGAGGCGCTTCACTGCGTTATAAATGAATTGAATGCGGTACCATGTGGCGCGTCCCACAATACCGTCCGGAGTCAGGTCAAAGACCTCTTGAAAGCGCCTGACGGCGTCCTCGGTGTCAAAGGAAAAAACACCGTCGGGTAGCGCGATCTTGGGGATCGAGGGGTAGTTGTCGGAAATGCGATTCAGACGGATCTGTAGCTGACGGACGTCGTCGCCGCCCGAGCCCAGCCGCAGAGGACGGCTCGGGAGCGAGGCCGTTACACTCATGACGGGCGCATTGGTGACGATGTCGATGTTGTCGCCGTAATAATATTGCAGAATTTCGTAAGGGGTGTAGCCTTGCTCGGCAAGGCTGACCGTGCCCCATTGGGAGAGGCCCTCACACTGTACCTCCACACCGTCGCAATAAGCGGTAAACAGCGGCTCGACACTTCCTCGGCGCACGACGTAGCTGTCAAAGATCTCACCGACGATCTGGCTGATATTTTCGAAAAAGTCGCGGTTGTTGACGAAGGACTGGTCGATTGTGGTTGAATTGGTAATGTCAAAATCGTATCCGCGGGAGCGGTAATATTCGGTGTAGATCCGATTGAGCACAAAGGAGATCTGCGCGTAAATATTGGCACGAATGGCGCTTTCGGGCCACGTGGGATAGATTTCGCTCGAGGCTACGTTGGTGATGTAGTCCACGAAGGGAACGGTAACGTTCAGCGCGTTTTCACTCGGTGCCCCGAGATGTACCGTCACATTTTCGGGAATGACGGGAATTCTTGCGTCCATACGGTCACCGCCTTACAGATGGCCAAACGGCTCTTGCTCTACGACAACGTTGCCGGGTGTTGGCGGAAAGCGGTCGTCGGGAGGGCCGTCGGGCGCGGGTACCATTACGGCGGGCTGAATCGAGAGAATTGAGGCAAACACGGGAACATTCCGAAAATAAAGGGGAAGGTATCCCTCCTTAAATACGTCGATGCTGTACGTTGCGTAGGGCTTGGCGTTGCCCGGGGATTCCGAGTCCGCTCTGGCAGGTGCGGGCAGGGAGACGCGCTCGGTCGCGCCATCGGAATTGGTGGTTAGCGAATAAAGAATGCCTGAAGCCGCTTCGGGCTCTCCCCGAATGCTGACGGCGGCATTTTCAAGGGGAATGGCGCCTCGTGCCGTCGAGACCTTAACGATCAGATATCCCACGTCGGTGGGCGGCGTGCTTGGATTCATCGTGTACTCCTTTCACAACTGAAGATAAAGGGTGCTACGCTAATATATGCGAAAGCAGGGCGTACGGCTACGTTTTTTTAATTTGTATCAAAACTGTGCAAGACAGGCGACGGCGTCCTCCGAGCAGATCGTTTTTGCATGCTCGCCGACGAAATGGCGCAAAGCCGATACGTTTTCTACCGTTCCGTATTCGCCGATAAAGGAATATTCGTCGAGAGGTAAGTACGTCGAAACCTCCAGGTCGGAGAGAAAGAGATAGCAACGGCGGTCATCGCCGAGATAGGCTTCGCTCTCGCCGACGTATGCCAAGGCCGCCAAGCGGCGGCAAACCGCCAGCAGACGCTCCATGGTGTCAAAGCCAAAGGCCGCACCCATTCCCGTATGCGTTTTGCTACGTGTTCGCGTTTTGTTTGCCCCCTTTGGGGCGATAACGGCCGAGAGTGCGGCCTCTCCGTCGTTTTCACACTCGGTGCGACAGATCTCGCCAAGTCGGGTAATAAACATTTCACAGCCACCGTCGCGAGAGGGATAGAGCTGGACGAGCACGCGATGTCCGTCGGTGTCAAAGCCGACAGTTTGCTTCGCACGTCCCAGAACCTCCCAAAACATGCGCTTGGTTTCGGTATTGCTGTAATCCAGCGCCTCGGTTGTCAGGTCAAATTCCCGAAGATCCTCAGATGATAGCATGACTTTGAGCTTCGTTTCGCTTATCATGATGATCTCCATCACATCACCTCCAAAAACAAGGAATTGCCGCGTCGGTGTCGGCTAATACATTATAATCCGAAAGTGCTCGCTTGGGTACCCCTAAAATTATGGAAAATGAGGAATGCCTCAAAAGACGGTTGACGGCAAGTGCGAAAAATGGTATAATGGAGTGAAGAAAAAATAAACCGTCGAGGGGAGGGGCCTATATGCAATATCATAGCGATCGGCTTACGGTAGAGCTGTCCGTGCACGCTCTCTGCGAGCGTGCCTTGCGAGGCGGCGATCTCGGTGCGTCTTACCGCGAGGCGCGGGAATCGCAGATCGACCGCGGCGTGCTCTGCGAGCGCTTGCAGGCCACGGCGGGCGGCTATTACGCGCCAGACGTTACGCTCTCGCATACGGCACAGCTCGACGGCCTTTATTACACGGTCGAGGGACGGGTGGACGGTGTGATCCGCCGCGCGGACGGACTGGTCGTTGATGCCGTGCAGGCCGTGCGACGGTATGCGTTTTACGAGCCGCCGAACGAACGTTACCTTGCGCGCTTGCGATGTCTTTGCTATTTTTTGCTCGTAAGGGAAGAATGTACCGAGATACGGGGCCGCCTGACCTATTATAATGTCGATAACGGAAAAATCAAGCATTTTGCCTATCATTTTTCGGCCGAGGAGCTGAAGGCGTATTATTTCGATCTGCTCGGACGGATCCGCTGGCAGGCCGAGCTTGCTCGCCGTCATGCGGTCGAGGAGCTGCCTACGGCGCGCATGGCACGCTTTCCATACCATACTCTGCGCGAGGGGCAGGAAATGATGATCCGCGAGTGCCATGCCGCCATTCGGCGCGGACAGCGGCTTTTTGTGGAGGCTCCCACGGGAACGGGCAAAACGATCTCCT
The DNA here is from genome assembly GCA_964445865.1 of uncultured Lachnospiraceae bacterium. GTDB lineage: Bacteria > Bacillota > Clostridia > Oscillospirales > CAG-272 > HGM12713. Next base: position 6,927 of record CAYULZ010000043.1, read on the forward strand.
CGCTCTATCCCGCCGTGCGTGCGCTCGGTGAGGGGCATATTGATAAGATCTTTTATCTGACCGCCAAGGCTAGCACCCGGCACGAGGCCTATCGGGCGGCGGCCGAGCTGTTTGGAAGCGGCACGGCCCTGCGTACGGTGGTTATCACCGCCAAGGAGCAGTGCTGTGCCAATGGCGCACGTTTGACGGGCATGGCAACGGGAAATCTTTGCCATGCAAGAGGCTGTGAGCGTGCACGCGGCTATTACGACCGTTTGGATATGGCACTTCGCGAGCTTTTGGCGGGCGGCAACGGGTATCCGCGTAAGCGAATTGCCGAGGTGGCTGCCAAATATGGCATTTGCTCGTACGAGCTCTCGCTCGATCTGTCCGAATATTGTGACATCGTCATTTGTGACTATAACTATGCCTTTGATCCCTCGGTATATTTCCGCCGTTATTTTTCATCGGACGCCGAGAAGCAAAGATACGTTTTCCTCGTGGACGAGGCACATAACCTTGCTGACCGTGCACGGGATATGTATTCGGCCGCGCTCTGCCGCGCGCAGTTCTTCTCGCTTGCCGAAGCGCTGACCGAGGCCGAGAGCGCGCTCGTGAATGCGCTCGATGCTGCTTGCCGCGCCTTTTTGCCCTTGCACGCGCTTTGCGGCGATACGCTCGTGCGCGATGCCGATGGGCAGGAGCAAGGCTATTTTGCGGCCAAGCAACCGCCGGCCAATTTTGACCGTGCCATGGGGCAGTTTGCCGTTACATGCGACGCGTGGATGAAAAAGAACCGCGCGCATCCGCTCTCGGATCGCGTGTCCGAGCTGCTCGGCGCGGTGCGGCGCTATCTGCATATCAATGAATATTTCGGACGCGGCTTTTTGAGCTATGTGCAGGTGTTGGACGGCGATATTCGCATCAAAACCTGCTGTCTGGATCCCTCGGCAATCATGGATTCGCTTCTGCACCGTGCACACGCCACGGTGTTCTTGTCGGCCACGCTCACGCCCCTCGATTATTACGGCAATCTGCTCGGAGGCATGAAGCATGCCGCCAGTGTGTCGTTGCCGTCTCCCTTTGATACCGGTCATTTGTGTGTGGCAGTTGCGGACTATGTCAGTACCCGCATGGAGGTGCGAAAGAAAAATACGGCACGCTTCGTGGGGATCATCGCCGCCGCAGCCTCGGCACGCCCCGGTAACTACATCGCGTATTTTCCGTCCTACGCTTGTCTTGAGGAGGTGCTTGCCCTCTTTACGCGCAAGTATCCGAAGGTGCAGACCGTCGTACAGAAAAGAAACATGGGGGTGCGCGAAAGAGAAGAGTTCCTCTCGGCGTTTGCCGAGGATACGGGTCGTTTGCGCATTGGCTTTTGCGTGCTTGGCGGCGCATTTGCAGAGGGCGTGGATTTGCCGGGTAGCCGTCTGATCGGCGCGATCGTGTTCGGCGTGGGCTTGCCGGGTCTTTCGGACGAGCGCAATATGATCCGCGACTACGTAGATCCCGACGGCGAGAGCGGCTACGATACCGCCTATACCTATCCCGGCATGAACCGCGTGCTTCAGGCGGCGGGACGCGTGATCCGTCGCGACGACGATCGCGGCATCGTGGTCCTCGCGGATGACCGCTATGCCGAGCCTCGATACCGCGCACTCTTTCCACAGCATTGGAAATCGATTCAATATGCAGGAAATGCAAGATCTCTTGCAGAAACCGTCAAAAGATTTTGGAATAGAACCGAATAGTGTGAACAAAATGTTAATAATCTGCAAAAACGCAAAAAAGTTCTTGCTTATCTTTTCGGGCTGTGATATAATAGGAAGGTCAGAAAAATGAAAATGAAAGCCCCGCGTGGGGAGGAGGAACCCGAATGACGTATGCAGAACGGAGCGTCGGTGAGCTGTTGGCAGAGCAGAGCCGATTGATGAAGGAATATGAAGCACTGAAGGCCGAAAGGCTTTCGCTCGATCTGTCCCGCGGTAAGCCGGGCAAAAAGCAACTCGATATGCTCGAGGGCATGCTGACCTGCATCGCTACGAGTGAGGATTGCCGCGCTGAAAACGGCTTTGATTGTCGCAACTACGGCATTCTCGACGGTATTCCCGAGGCCAAGAGACTGTTTTCCGAGCTTCTGGATATTCCCACAGAAAATATTTTTGTCGGCGGTAACTCGTCGCTGAACCTGATGTACGATACCATGGCAAGAGCGCTGCTTTACGGTGTGGTAGGGAGTGAACGCCCTTGGTGCCGTGAGGAAAAGGTACGCTTCCTTTGCCCCGCACCCGGCTACGACCGCCACTTCGCCATCTGCGAATCGCTCGGCATCGAGATGATTCCCGTAAGGATCACGGCCGAGGGCCCCGATATGGATACCGTGGAGAAGCTGGTCGCTGCCGATGCCTCGATCAAGGGCATCTGGTGCAACCCGAAATACTCTAACCCCGACGGCTTTACCTATTCCGATGAGACGGTTCGCCGTCTGGCTGCCATGAAGACGGCCGCCCCCGACTTCCGCATCTTCTGGGATAACGCTTACGCCGTGCATGAGCTCTATCCTACGGGCGGTGACGTTCTTCTCGACATTTTTGCCGAGTGCCACAAATGCGGCGCCGATAACCGTGTGTTTTATTTCGCATCGACCTCGAAGATCTCCTTCCCGGGCGCGGGTGTGGCGATCCTTGCCGCATCGCCCGAGAACATGGCACAGATCAAGCCGATCTTGACCATTCAGACCATCGGTCACGATAAGATCAACCAGATCCGTCACGTTAAATATTTCCGCGATGCCGAGAACGTCAAGGCGCATATGCAGCTTTTGGCCAATCTCATTCGCCCGAAATTTGAGATCGTGGAGCGTGTGCTTTCCGAGGCTCTTGCGGGTACGGGCGTTGCCAAGTGGAACCGTCCGAAGGGCGGCTACTTCGTCAGCCTTTACGTGGAAGAGGGCTGTGCTAAGCGTACCTACGCGCTCTGTGCGGAGGCAGGCGTGGTGTTGACCAAGGTCGGCGCGACCTATCCCTACGGCAAGGATCCGTACGACTCGAATATTCGCATCGCACCCACCTTCCCGTCCGACGAGGAGCTGGAGAAGGCTATGACGGTGCTGGTTGTCTGCGCGCGTCTTGCCGCACTCGAAAAGCTGATCACCGCGAAAAACGCGTAAATACAACAGGCTGTTGCCCCGTAAGGAATCGCAACAGCCTGCTTTCGTATAAGGAGAGCCTATGTCGCAAAGAGAGCATAATCCGTACCCAAACAGTGACTCGAATAAACGCTACTATACGTATGAATATTATCTGCGGAAGACCTTTGGTAGCAAGGTTGCCAAGATCCCGCTTGATGCCGGCTTTACCTGCCCGAATATCGATGGAAGGTGCGGCACGGGCGGCTGTATCTATTGCTCGGGGAGGGGAAGCGGCGACTTTGCCGAGAGCCCTCTGCTTTCCATCGAGGAGCAGTACCGCATCGTCCGCGAGCGGCTGTCGTCGAAATGGGATACGGGGAAATGTATTCCGTATTTTCAAGCACATACCAATACCTACGCACCGACGGACGTTCTTCGCCCACTCTTTGAGCGTGCACTGTCCTTGGAGGATGCGGTGGGACTCAATATCGCCACACGTGCTGATTGCCTGCCCGCGGATACGTGTGCATTGCTTGCCGAGATGGCCGAAAAAACCGTCCTGACCGTTGAGCTCGGTCTGCAAAGTGCCTCGGATCGCACGGCCGCCCTCATTCGCCGCGGCCATACCTTTGCCGAATTCTGCGAGGGCTATGCGCGCCTTCGCTCTGCGTCGGATAAGCTTGCGATCTGCGTGCACCTTATTTTCGGCCTGCCCGGAGAAAGCGCCGAGGATATGATGGAGACCGTGCGAGCGGTCGCACGCCTGCATCCCGATCAGGTCAAGATCCATTTGCTACACGTCTTAAAGGGTACCGATATGGAGACGATGTATCGGGTAGGAGATTATCACCCCTTGGAAAAGGAGGAATACGTTGTGCTCGTTGCCGATGCGATCGAGCGACTGCCTGCGGATACCGTGATCGCGCGTCTGACGGGCGACGGTATGGCCGATGCTCTCATCGCTCCCGATTGGAGCCGCAAAAAGGTGTCGGTCATCAACGACGTCGATAAGCTTCTGTTTGCCAGAAACACATGGCAGGGAAAGCATTGCTTGGAATAAAAGCCGTGTTTTTTGAAAAAAACGGAGAAAATATCGTTAAACGGTTGACGAATCTCCGATTTTTTGGTATAATATTATTTGTATGTTTTTTGCGGTTATAAAGTTCGAAACTTAAAAAACCGTAAATACATTTTTGGGAGGAATTTCAAAATGAAATTCTACTGTGAAGACAAGGAAAAGGTCTTACACGAGCTGGGAAGTGAAGAGGGCGGCATCACTTCCGCCGAAGCCGCAAAGCGGCTGGAGGCAAACGGTAAAAACCGTCTGGCCGAGGCCAAGGGAAAATCTCTCATTCGCCGCTTCTTCGAGCAGCTGGCCGAGCCGATGACAATCATTCTGATCGTGGCCGCCATCATCTCTGCGGGCGTGGAGATCTACAACGGTGTGACGAGCGAACATTGGGAATTTCCCGCAGACGTCGTCATCATTATGGCAGTCGTTCTGATCAATGCCATCCTCGGCGTGTTCCAGGAAAGCAAGGCAGAAAAAGCCATCGAGGCGCTGCAGGAAATGTCCAAGGCGCAATCGAAGGTCATGCGTGACGGCAAAATGATTACGATCCCGAGTGAGGATCTTGTGGTCGGTGACGTCATCATTCTCGAGGCAGGCGACGCCGTTCCTGCGGATGCAAGAATCCTCGAATGTGCTTCCTTGAAGATCGAGGAGGCGGCTCTCACGGGTGAATCGGTTCCCGTTGACAAAAAGGAAAGTGCACTGGTTGCGGGCGAGAACGGAGATGTTGCGCTCGGTGACCGCAAAAACATGGTATTTATGGGTTCGACCGTCGTTTACGGGCGTGGTAAGGCCGTCGTAGTCGCTACGGGCATGGAAACCGAAATGGGTAAGATTGCAGACGCGCTTGCCAATGCGGAGGAGGGTAAGACCCCCCTGCAGATCAAGCTTGCCGG
>CAYULZ010000044.1:0-11608 GCA_964445865.1 uncultured Lachnospiraceae bacterium
GAGGAGAAGGCCTGTGCACCGGCCCACTCGTTCTGCATGATACCAAGAAAGTTGACCATCTGATTGCAGAGGGTGGCAAGGTGGCTTGCGGGAGCAGAGGTGATCTTACCGGTTACGCCGCCGAGACCCTCCTGAATGAGCTGCTTGAGCGACCAGCCTGCGCAGTAGCCCGTCAGCATCGAAAGGTCGTGAATGTGGAGGTCGGCGTTGCGATGTGCATTGGCGATCTCCTCGTCGTAGATTTCGGACAGCCAATAGTTAGCGGTGATGGCGCCCGAGTTGGAAAGGATCAGACCGCCGACCGAATAGGTAACGGTGGAGTTCTCCTTGACACGCCAGTCAATATTCTTGACGTAGCTGTCCACGATATCCTTATAGTCAAGGATGGTGGACTTCATATTACGCATCTTTTCTCTTTGCTTACGGTAGAGGATGTAGGCCTTGGCGACCTCGGCATAGCCCGCCTGAACCAGCACCGACTCGACGCTGTCCTGAATATCCTCAACGGCAATGAGACCTTCCTTAATTTTGGGCTCAAAATCGGCCGTAACTTTCAAAGTAAGAAAATCGATAATCGTAGGATGATACTGTTTTTCCTGTGCTTCAAACGCGAGCTTGATGGCGGTAGAGATCTTTTCAAGATCGAAATCAATGATCTTGCCGTCTCTCTTTAAAACCTGATACATGTGTCGTTCTCCTTTACATAGATTTGATATTATTTTTTGCAACACTTATAGTATAAAACAAAATTTGACAAATGTCAATTGTGAGTTCTTACAATATATTGGGGTAAAACTTGTAGCATATCACAATATATTGTGTAAAAAGACACAAAAAGCGCCTATCGTTGCAAGATAGGCGCTTGGGGTTGGTTTACGTGGCGTCCTCTACGCCGCGAAGGGCAGCGTTGGGAATGATCGGCGTGACGAGCGCAAAAAGCTCTTTCATTTCTGTAGGGGAATACGCAGAGCAGCCGTCACCGACAAGGTTGCCCGAATCGATAAAGCCCTGCAAAAAGTATCGCGGCGCGCCCTTGATCCATTTTGCCATGCTGATCATATCCTCGGCCGCGTGAAATTCACGAACGACCGTCGTGCGGAACTCATACTCGATTCCCGATTGCATAATGAGCGCAATGCTCTGGTCCATTTCGTCGGGGTATGCGTCAAGTCCGCAGGTCAGCGCGTATTTTTCCTTGGAATTTTTTAAATCCATCGCGATATAGTCAACGAGATGTGCATCAATGATCTTTTGAAGCATGTCTGGGCGCGAGCCGTTCGTATCTAGCTTGACAAGAAAGCCCAATTCGCGGATACGGGCAAGAAAGGGAAGGATATCCTTTTGCAAAAGCGGCTCACCGCCCGTGACGCATACACCGTCAAGAATCCCTTGACGCTTTTTTAAAAAGGAGAAAAATTCATCCTCCGTGATCTGTTCCTCGTGATCCTGCTCCGTTACAAGGCGCGCATTATGACAAAACGGGCAACGGAAGTTGCATCCACCGGTAAAAACGGTGCAAGCAACCTTTCCGGGGTAATCCAAAAGCGTGGTTTTTTGAAATCCCTTCAATAACATGTGGCAATACTCCGTAATATGAATAAAATTTCTCTTGCTTTTTTTTAAAAGGTATGTTAAAATGTAAATAGTATTTACGTTGAGGTGCTATATGACGATTGGAGAAAAGATAAAGAAGCTACGAACGGCCAAGCTGATGACGCAATCTGAGCTGGCCGGTACGGCTATTACGCGCAATATGCTCAGCCAGATTGAAAACGGCGTTGCACGTCCGTCTCTGGAGACTGTGCAATATCTTGCCATGCGACTGAATATCTCTCCGGGATATTTATTGGCAGAGGGGAATGACGAGCAAATATATCTCAAATATCGGGAGATTACCAACATCAAGCGTGCCTATATGTCCGAGGATTATCGGATCTGCCGCGATATGTGTTTGCACACCGAAAGTCATGGCGACGATGAGATCCATTTGATTCTAGCGGAATGTAATCTGGAAATTGCGGTTGAGGAGTTCAATGCAGGAAATCTTCGCAACGCCTGCGCATATTTTGACGAGGCCATCGAAAGCTGTGCTTCTACCATTTACAGAACCGAAGCGTTGATTGCCAAGGCGGGACTTTATTTCGGCTATATGCGTATGATATCGGCTACGCTTGATTCCAATATTGTTGACGGCGAGGAGATCAATTTGTATCCTGCGCTGACCGACGACGTCAGTCGGTATCTGTTTGTATCTGCGTATATTGACCGTGCGGTACGGGAGGACGCACCGATTCCCGATTTTCACAAGCTTCCTCTGAATCCTAGAGGGGCATATTATTTATTGTTGGAGGCAGAGGCGTTTATGCGAGTCGGAAATTATGCCTCGGCTTTCCATAATTTGCACGGTCTTTTGACCGATCAGCAACAGATCTCGGAGCCGATGCTTTATTTTGTTTTCTGCGATCTGGAAACCTGCTGTCGGGAGTTGAACGATTATAAAAGTGCATACGAATATTCCAACAACAAAATCAGCCTATTGCAAAAAATGCTTACCTAACGATAGACTTCCGTCGGAATGATTCCGACGGAAGCTTTTTTATTCCTTGATTTGCTTAGGGGTCAAAAGTCGGAACAGTCCCAGCATGGCGGCGTAAACGATGACGCCGATCAGGATATCGGAAAGATAATAAATAATCATGATCAACAGATCCGATATTCCCGTGGGAGCACCGATGTAGAGGTCGAAAATAATACGGGAAATGATTTTCACGGCTGAAAGCAGAACGCCGACCTTCAGGGCACATACCTGCAAGGGGTTCTTTTTACTGAATACTTTTTCAAAGGGGCAAAGGGCAGGGGGCGTGGGATCGTTACCGAGATCTCTTTGAATCCTTTTCCACTCGGTGAGATATCGGCCGAATTTTTTGAATTCATAGGCGGCAATGGCAACGACGATGCCACAGGTAAGAAAATCCAATAAAAAATAGATGATGACCGAGGAGACATCGTCCGCACCGATCGCTCCCGAAAGCAGAAGCTCGAGCAGTAACGATGCTACGCGGCGAAGCGCGGTCAAGCCAACGTAGATGCCAAAAAAGGGTAGGGCTCCACGTAAGGTATAGCGGTGTGTGGCGTATACGAAGAACGAAAAGGCTACGGAATAAATCGCAATATCCAGGATTTGCAATCCGATTTCGATGACGTACATCAAAAACGAGTTCATATATACAATATTGTTGGAAACCGAGGAATACACGATACCGAGGCAGACCGTTGCCGTATACAAAAGGGCGATCGCGGCTGCCATGAATCCGATGTAATGTTTTTTGAGATTGGGTTCTGCAGACTTGGAAGACGTCAGCATAAAAAACCTCCAAAATGATATTCTTTTTTTCATTGTACCATACTTTCCGATAAAATTGGTTATTGATTTGTAAATATTTTCGCAACGGTGCATTTTTTTACCGCGCTGTTCATAAGAGTGGGATAACGACTCAGTAAAAAAGGACGGTACGGATATGAAAACACAAAAGGGACTTTTTGATTTCGGAGAGCCGATGACGCATGCACGAATGATGGAATATTTGAATATTTTGGGAGAGCGTTACCCCTTTATGGGTATTACAGGACTAGGCGAGAGCGTGCTTGGGCGAAGCATTCCGCTGGTTACGGTCGGCGAAGGAGAAAAGGCGGTGCTTTACGTTGGCGCGCATAACGGAACCGAATGGTTGACTACGGTGCTGCTGCTTCGATTCCTCAATGAATTCGGAGAGCAGTATCAGAATACGGGAAGGATATTCCAATATTCCTTGCCCTATCTGTTGAGTACGCGAACGGTATACGTTATCCCCATGCTGAATCCCGATGGTGTGGTGTATAGCCTGGAAGGAATTGACCGAGAGCATATTTTATACGAACGTGTCTGCTCGATGAACGGCGGAACTGCAGAACTTCGAGATTGGCAGGCCAATGCACGCGGCGTCGATTTGAATCGCAATTATGCCTACGGCTTTGCAAGACGAAAAGCGTGCGAGGCAGAGCTGGGAGTTTTGAGCGGCGGGAAGAACGGCTTTAGCGGGGAAATGCCAGAAAGTGAGCCCGAAATCGGTGCACTTTGTAACTTTCTACGCTACAATCAAAGCATTCGTGCTGTGCTTTCCTTACACCTTGGTGGCGAGAAGATTCTTTATACGGCAGGAAACCGTACCGCGCCGCGCTCTTTGTCCTTGGGAAATGCTATCGCACGCAAGACGGGCTATTCCTTAGCACCCTACGAGGGGTGGGAGGGCATCGGCGGTATGGGGGCATGGTGTATTGATGAATGCAACCTTCCCGCATTTTCGCTTGCTTGCGGAAAACATGAGATGGCAATGGGCGACTGGTTCCGCATATACGCAACGCTTCGTGAAACACTTTTTACGATGCCCACTATGATATAACACCAACAAAAAGAAGGATCGCGCTACGGAATAGCGATCCTTTTTTGCTTCTTTTTTTCAAAATTTTCAAAATCTGAAAAAAAATCAAAATACCTGTTTACAAAACAAGAAAAATGTAGTAAAATATATGTATGTATGATTGTACCTTGAATTTTGAAAAAAGAGGATCGAATGATTATGGAAAATACGGCAGCGAAATATCGCAGAGTGCTCCTGAAGCTTTCGGGAGAAGCCCTTGCCGCAGGAAGCGACGGCATTTTGAATTTTGATTTTATTGCCTCGGTGGCCGAAGTTATTAAAACGTGTACGGCACAGGGCGTGCAGGTTGCCATTATCGTTGGTGCAGGAAATATCTGGCGCGGACGTCAAGGCGGAAAGATGGATCGCGTACGTGCTGACAGCATGGGTATGCTCGCGACTACGATGAACGCCTTGGCCTTGCAGGATACCTTTGTTCAGTGCGGAATTCGAACGAAGATCATGACGGCGGTGCCGATGGAGACCTTTGCCGTTCCGTATACGCCCAGAGATGCCGTTGCCGCTTTGGAAAACGGCGAGGTCGTGATCCTCGGTTGCGGACTTGGTTCTCCGTATTTCTCGACCGATACGGCGGCTGCTCTGCGTGCGGCTGAAATCCAGGCTGACGTTATTTTGATGGCCAAAAACATTGACGCTATTTATTCGGCCGATCCCCGACTCGATCCGAACGCCATTCGCTATGATGAGATCACCTATAAAGAAATCCTAAACCGTGAGCTGAAGGCGCTTGACCTGACTGCAACGACCTTCTGCATGGAAAACGATATTACGGTCTATGCGTTTGAGTTGAAGGATCCGATGAATATTTACCGTGTAATCACGGGAGAAAAGATCGGAACCGAGATTCATCGTTGAAGAAAAATTATAAAATAACATACATCTTATTTATTGAAAAACGGAGGCAATTTCCATGAAACTGAACACCAAAGACTTTGAAGAAAAAATGAAAAAGAGTATTGCGGCTTATGAGGAGAATCTGTCGGTCATTCGTGCCGGTCAGGCCAATACTGCCGTTCTCAACAAAATCAACTTTGAATATTGGGGGGCTCCCACGCCGCTGAACTCTATGGCGGACATTCGTGTGGCTGATGCCAAGACCGTAACCATTACGCCCTATGACGGCTCGACGCTTAAGGAGATGGAGAAGGCTATTATGGCTTCCGATCTCGGTATTACTCCTACGAATGACGGTAAGATCATTCGTATCGTATTCCCGCAACCGACCGAGGAGCGCAGACGCGAGCTGGTCAAGCAGCTGCAGAAGCTGGGGGAGGATGCCAAGGTTGCGATCCGTAACATTCGCAGAGACGCCAACGATCTTTGCAAAAAGATGAAGAAGGACGGCGAGATGACCGAGGACGAGCAAAAGGCTTCGGAAAAATCGGTGCAGGACCTGACTGATAAGTACATCAAGGAGATCGAGTCGATCACCTCCAAAAAAGAAAAGGAAATCATGCAGATCTGACATACGTCGCACAAGGGCGGGGGTTTGGCCCGTCCTTGTTTTTCATGTATAAAAAATTAGAGAGAGAATGATTTATGGAAAATAAAAAAGACGAGGTAGCCTGTCCCATTCGGCATATTGCTTTTATTATGGACGGAAACGGACGTTGGGCCAAGAAGCGCATGCTTCCGCGAGAAGCGGGCCATCGTTTCGGCGCCGAGGTCTTCCGAAAGATCGTACGGCGGTGCTGTGAGCACGATATCCCTGCCTCTACGTACTATGTTTTTTCCACAGAAAACTGGAAAAGGCCCAAAAAAGAAGTGGATTCGATTCTGAAGCTTTTGGAGCAGTATCTGGATCAATGCGAAAAGGAATTGGCCGATAATGACGTTAGATTTATTTTTATGGGTAAAAAGGATCCCTTTTCGAAGACCTTGCGTGAAAAAATGCTTCGTATTGAGGAAAATTCGAAGAACAACCGTTTTATCGTTAATCTCGCCCTCAACTATGGGGCACGTGACGAAATGACGACGGCCTTTGAGAAGCTCGTGCGAAGCGGAAAAACGCAGGTTTCGGAAGCCGATATTTCCGGTGCGCTATATACCAAGGAATCGCCCGAGCTCGATTTGATCGTGCGTACGGGCGGAGATTATCGGCTTTCCAACTTTTTACTTTGGCAGGCGGCGTATGCTGAGCTTTGCTTTACGGATACACTGTGGCCCGATTTCAATGCCGATGAGTTGGATCAGATCATTCATGATTTTACCAAGAGAAATCGCCGCTTTGGCGGCGTGACGGAAACGGAGGAATAAGTCATGTTAAAGCGTATTATTACCAGCATTTGTGCGGTGTGCGTGCTCTTGCCGGTTCTGTATTTTTCGCATACCTTTCTTTTGCCGCTCGGTATTGCCGCGGTCGCGCTGATCGCTACATATGAAATGGCAAAATGTATGGGCATGCATCGTCGTCTTTCTGTGGTGCTTCCCATCTATGCTTTTTCGGTTGCATCGCCGTTTCTGGTGCGCTATATGCAAGATTTTGTGCGTTACGCGATGCTGGCCTTTATCGTGGCCGCGTTGTATCTTTTATACGTGTTTTTCCTGATCATACGATCTCACGGTAAGCTGACCTTTCAGGATACGCTCGCTTTCTTTGCGGTCTCAACCTATATCATGGCCGCATTGAATGCGATTCTGTATATTCACGACTATCAGAGCAACGGTCGATTCCTCTACCTGCTTATTTTCCTCGGCGCGTGGATTACCGATATTTTTGCTTATTTTACCGGCGTGTTCTTCGGCAAGCATAAGCTGATCGAGGACGTCAGCCCCAAGAAAACGGTGGAGGGAAGCATCGGCGGCGTTCTGTTTTGTGCGTTGTTTTACGTATGCTACGGCCTTGTGATTTCGCATTTCTTTGATGTTAATGTAAATTTGGTTCTGCTGGGCGTTAGCGGACTGATCCTTTCTGTAATCTCGCAAATCGGTGACTTGGTGATGTCGGTCATTAAGCGTCATTACGGAGTTAAGGATTTTGGAAAGATCTTTCCGGGACACGGCGGTGTCCTTGACCGCTTCGACTCGATTCTGGCGGTGTCCTTGGGACTTGCGGCTATTGCTGTCTTTTCGAAGTTGGTCTCATTGCCTCTGATGTAAGGAGAAATCATGGACGATAGGAATAAAAAAATTGCTGTGCTTGGTTCGACGGGTTCGGTCGGCGAGCAAGTCTTGGATGTTGCCCATCAATGTCATATGCAGGTGATAGCCATCAGCGCCAATCGCAACGCGAAGCGTGTCGAGGAGCAGGCCAGAGAATTTGGCGTGCAGGCGGTGGCTATGGCAGATGTCAAGGCGGCAGCTGCGTTAAAGCTTCGCTTGGCCGACACCGATATTCGTGTGTATAGTGGATCGGATGGTATCTGTGAGATGATCGGCTCACTCTCCTGTGACGTGGTTCTGAATGCCATCATCGGCGAGGCGGGCTTGCTTCCAACGCTTGCCGTGATCGAATCGGGGACGCGTTTGGCACTTGCCAATAAGGAATCCTTGGTTGTCGCCGGTGAGCTTGTTATGAGGCGAGCCAAGGAAAAGGGGGTAGAGATCCTCCCCGTGGACAGCGAGCACTGTGCTATTTTTCAGTGCTTAAAGGGCGGTAAGGAGAACGAGGTCAAGCGAATTTGGCTGACTGCATCGGGTGGACCGTTTTTTGGTTATACCCGCGATCGGCTGAAGCATATTACTGCGGCAGAGGCATTGGCCCACCCGACGTGGAGCATGGGACAAAAAATAACCATAGACTCTGCTACCCTAATGAACAAGGGCTTTGAGGTGATTGAGGCCGTTCATTTGTTCGGCATTCGTCCGTCGCAGGTGCAGGTTGTCGTCCATCGGGAAAGTATAATACACTCAATGGTGGAATATATTGATAACAGCATCATCGCGCAGCTTTCTGTTCCCGATATGCGGCTGTGTGCGCAGTATGCAATCACCTATCCCGACCGTACGCCGGCTGCCATTCGGGAACTGGACTTTTACGCGCTTTCGGGACTTTCTTTTGCGAAGCCAGATATGGAGACCTTTTCGCTTCTTGCCTGTGCCTTTGACAGCATCGATCAGGGAGGTGCCCTGCCTGCCGTTCTTAATGCGGCTAACGAGATCGCGGTAGATGCCTTTTTGCGTGACAAAATTGCCTTTGCGGCCATTACGGACTCGGTTTTGCGTGTTGTTTCGGATATGAATCACGCAGTGCAATCGCACACGCTGGACGGTATTTTGGATTGTGACCGAGAAGCGAGAGAGCGTGTCCGTTCGTTGTTACAGCTTTGACCTTTTGAAAGCATTGACAGCCGTGCCAAACAGAAAATGAGGAGTTGCGGTTTATGTTATTTTATGTTCTGATTATTGCTTTGGTTTTCGGTGTCCTGATCTTTATTCATGAGCTTGGACATTTTCTTACCGCCAGAGCGTGTGGAGTACACGTTAAGGAATTTGCTATCGGTATGGGACCGACGCTTTTTTCATGGAACTCCAAAAAGCACGGAACAAAATACGGATTGCGCTTGTTGCCGATCGGCGGCTTTGTGAGCATGGATGGTGAGGACGAGGAGTCGGAGGATCCGCGCGCGTTTTGTAACAAAAGCGTACCGAAGCGTATGATCATCGTGGCGGCGGGGGCGATCATGAATTTGTTGCTCGGCTTTGCTTTGATGATGATTCTTGTTTTTTCGCAGGGAAATCTGGCATCGAATGTTATTGGACGCTTTGACGAAAATGCCATTTCGTCCGAAAAGCTGGCGGTCGGAGACGAGATCGTAAAGGTCGGCCGCATCCGCGTGCACACGTGGGAGGAGACCGTTTATGAGATCATGAATCAGGGCTATGAGCCGATCGATATGACCGTCAAAAGAGGCGGCGAGACCATTGTGGTAGAGGACGTGAGCTTCGGTACGATGGAGGACAGCGGAGCGACCTTTGGCAATTGCGATTTTATCCCGTTTGCCGAGGAGCGAACCTTCGGAAATCTTGTCAAGCATACCTTTTTCCGCTCGGTATCCACCGTGAAAATGGTGTATGATTCCTTGATCGGTATGGTCACGGGGCGATTTGGTCTGGAGGCCGTTTCGGGACCCGTGGGAGTGGCCGAGATTGTGGGTGATGCCGCGAAGGCAAGCATGCAACAGTTTTTGTATATCGTTGCGGTGCTTTCCATTAATCTCGGTGTATTTAATCTGATTCCGTTTCCCGCGTTGGACGGCGGCCGCTTCCTGTTTTTGATCATCGAAGGGATCCGTCGCAAGCCCATCAACCGTAATGTGGAATCGTATATCAATTTTGCGGGGCTGATCTTGCTGTTTGCCTTGATGATCTTCGTAACCTGCAAGGACATTTTGAAATTGATTTTTTAGGGGCATAAGCCATGAAATACAATGAAATCAGAAGAAAAACAAGAGAAGTAAAAATCGGAAATCTTGTGATTGGCGGCAACCACCCTGTGGCGATCCAATCCATGACCAATACCGATACGCACGACCGCGTGGCAACGCTTGCGCAGATCCGTGCGCTGGAGGCGGCGGGCTGTGAGATCGTTCGTATTACCGTTCCCGACCTTGAAGCCGCCGATACCATTCCGTTTCTGAAGGCGCAGGGCGTTCGTATTCCAATCGTGGCCGATATTCATTTTGACTATCGCGTGGCTTTGCGCTGCGCGGAGGTTGGCGTTGATAAGATCCGCATCAATCCGGGAAATATTGGCGCCGACGACCGTGTCAAGGCGGTTGTCGACGCATGTAGGCGCCGTCAGATCCCGATCCGTATCGGAGTCAATAGCGGTTCTCTCGAAAAGGAGATTCTGGCTAAATATGGCGCGCCTACGCCAGAGGCACTGTGTGCAAGCGCCATGTATCATGTGGGGCTTTTGGAGCGCTTCGGCTTTGAGCATACGGTGATTTCGATTAAGGCCTCCAATCCCGAGGGTATGATCCGCGCCAATCGTTTGTTGGCCGAACAATGCGATTATCCCTTGCATCTTGGCGTGACTGAAGCGGGAAGCCGTGAGATGGGATCGATCAAGAGTGCTGTCGGCATCGGTGCCTTGCTTTGCGATGGTATCGGTGATACGATCCGCGTGTCGCTGACGGACAGGCCCGAGGAGGAAATTGACGCCGCCAAGAAAATCCTTCGAGCAGTTGGTATGGAGGGTAGATGCGGTCTTGACATCGTAAGCTGTCCTACCTGTGGGCGAACCAAGATTGATTTGATTTCCCTCGTGCATGAATTTGAAGATACGGCCAAGCAGGAGGGAATTATGGATATTCCGCTTAAGGTGGCCATTATGGGCTGTGTCGTCAACGGTCCGGGGGAGGCCCGTGAAGCCGATATCGGTATTGCAGGCGCTAAGGGTGAGGCCGTTCTGTTTCAAAAGGACAAAATGCTTGGGAAGATTTCTGAGGAGGAGATCGTCCCCACGCTTATCGCTCATATTAAAAAAATGGAAAATGAAAGATAAAGAAAGGGAGGTAGAGGCATGGCAGAAAAAACGCTGAAAGAATTGCTGTATAAATATCTTCCGCCTCCCGAATACGAATCGATCTTGAACGACGGCGTCGTTCAGCGCTCCCGCGTCGATAAGGAAAAGCGCTTTCTTGAGGTTACGGCAAGCTTTCCTCGTATTATCTCTAAGCGAACGCTTTATGCACTTGAGGAGGAGGTACGTAACGTTTATCAGCTCAATGGCTTTAAGATTCTGCCGCAGTATCCGTCGGCACTCTTTTCGTCAGATTACGTCTGTGAGGTTTTGACCGAGACCGAGCGCGTTGGCGTAGTGGCACGTGGTTTTTTCTCTGAGTATACCTACGAGCTGGACGAGACTTCGCTGAAGGTCTTTTTGCCGTTCCCGAAAAACGGCGTAGGTCTTTTGGAGGACGCCCGAACTCCTGAAGTGATCGAGCGTATTTTGGAGAGTGAGTTTGGCATTCAGCGTCGGGTTACCTTAATCCACGACGACATCCGTCCTTTGGATTACTCCGACCATCAAAAGCAACGCCTGGAGGAGATTGACCGACAGATCCTCGCGGCCGAACGGGACTATCAGGTGAACGGCGGACATGCTTCGCGAACGGCAAGCCAGACGGAGGCTTCTGGCGCGGTAACAGAGGAGGTCAAGCTACCACGACTTTCATCGGTTTACG
>CAYULZ010000045.1:0-11358 GCA_964445865.1 uncultured Lachnospiraceae bacterium
CGGACGGCGGCCGACCGCCACCAGCAGTACATCCGCTTCCAAGGTGCGGTTCTGGTATTTGCCGGTCACGCCCTTGCCGGAAGCGCCATCTGCGTTCGGGTTGTTGATAGCAACGAAAAGCTCCTCGACACCGTTCCGACGGATCTCATCCAAGACTCGCTGATCCTCGCCGTAAACCTTGAGTCCCAAAACGCGGCTGCCGACCTTTTCGCGGTCGATGTCGATAAAGAACAACGGGCGATACAGACCCTGCTTCTTATAACGAAGCTCCTCAAGAAGTGCCACGCCCACAGAGCCCGCGCCGATGATGGCGATCGGGATCTGCTTCGCACAGTCCTCCTGCACGTGATGACGCTTGCGATACAGCGTCCGATATACAAAGCGCGAGGCCAGGCAAAGCAAAGCGTTAACGGCGGTCACGCTGACGAAAAACCAAAAAATAACCGTTTTGAAAATCACACAGCTCAAGACCATGGCCAACACACCGCCGACGGCATCGGAAAGAATGATCTTCAGATAAACGGAAATATCGGCATAACGAACCACATTGGAATAAATACGGAAGGCCAAACGCATACCGAATACGCATACGGCCAAAAGAAGGACATCGATGCCATAACGCTCCATCGCATATACGTACCGCATCGGCTCCTGGGAAACGCCGTTAGCCAGCAAAAAATTAATCAAAAAATAGACCGCAGAAACACCCAGCAAGCAAACGAAATCAAAAAGTAAAAGCAAGAGCTTGCGGGAAGAAAGCTTTTTTTGAATCTGTATTTTCATCACAAAAAATCCTTTTTTAGACTTTTTTTGCGCAAGAGCGTACAGGTCTCGCAAAACGCGCGATTGCCGTACGAATCTTCGGGTGGGGTCATTGTTTATGTTATAGTATACCATACTTCGTTTTATTTGTCAAGAGGGGACTTTTCTCGCGCAAAAAAAGAGTGCCCATGTGCACTCTTTTTTTACTGTTCCGTTGGTTATCTCGCCCGTTTGCGCAGAAAGCGATTGAGCAGAATATAGGCAACGATCAACACGCTCACCGTGACACCGAGAACGGTGTACATCGCTCCCTCGCTCACCGCATGATCGAAAAAATAGATCCGATTATCGAAGGCGTCCATCATGCCATCTACGACCTCCGCAGGAAGGCCGTCAGCCTCCATCTGCCGCAAGGCACCGCCCATCAAATGCCGACGCAAAAGTCCCGTTCCGTACGTCCCGGGTAGGCAGGAAATGAGCGTCTGAATTCCGTCCGAAAACTGCGAAATGGGCATATAGGCTCCGCACACGAAGCCGTAGCAGGAGCTGACGATGCTACCGACCGCGGCGATCTGTCCTTGCGTGGACAAAAAGAACACGACCACCGAGGAGAGCGCCGTTCCGAACACGACGAGCAAAAAAACGTCAAGGCAAACGAGAAGCACGTCGGTGGCGGACAAATACCAGCCCACGATCGCAAGATACACAAAGCCTATACCGAGTGCAACAAAGCAAACGATCAGGGTCGTCAGCGCCGTCGCGAGATAATAGCCCAGGGCGAGAACCGAGGAGCTGACGGGGGTCATGGACAGATCGCGACGTGCACCGCGACTTCGATCCTCCACCATTACCATATTGGAGCAGAAGGCCACCGTCACGCAGCAGGTCGCAAGCAAGGAGGAAAAGAGCCAGCCTCCGACAAAGCCCTCCTGCACAGACTCACTGACGTGAAAGCCGACGGGGATCGCGGCTGTCATGGCCTCCCGATAGACGTTGCCCAAAAAGGTTACAAACAAAAACAACAGAATCAAGGGGGAGATCATCGCCGTAAAGAAGGTGCCCTTGTCCTTAAAAAAGAGCTTGACGTTCCGTCGAACCAAAGCAGCTAACGATTTCATGCGCGAGCCCCTCCCTTCGTTTCCGTTTCCCCACCCTGCTCTGCGAGCGTTTTACCCGTAGCGGCAAGGAAGATGTCATCCATTTTTCCCTTTATGATTTCATAATCGGTAAACAGCGTAGGCTCGCGGAGGATCAGCTCGGTAGCTATACCGGTATGCGGCACCTCCACGCGAAAACCGTCGCGGAGCGCCGTATACGGATAACCGAGCGCCGCGACACGGGATTCCTCCGCGCCGTACAGCGTCACGTAATCCTTGGCATACTGATTTTTCAGCTGAAGCGGCGTTCCCTCGGCCACGATCCGTCCACTGTCAAGGATGACTACGTAATCGGCGTCGGCTGCCTCCTCCATGTAATGGGTGGTGAGAAGGACGGTCAGTCCCTCCTCGGCACGCAGGCGCTCGATCACCGTCCATACCGTTTTTCTCGTTTGCGGATCGAGGCCCGTGGTGGGCTCGTCGAGGATCAACAGCTGCGGGTGATGCACCAGCGCACGCGCGATATCGATTCGGCGGCGCTGACCGCCCGACAGCTTACCGAGACGCCGTCCGAGCAGATCCTCAAAATCCAGCATCGAAGCGAGCTCCGAAAGCCGTTTGCTAAAGGCCTTGCCCGTGATGCCGTACAGGGCCGCGCGGCTTTCCAGATTTTCCTTGACCGTCAGCATGCCGTCGAGCACCGAGCTTTGGAAAACAACGCCGATCGACTCCTTGACAGCCGTCAGGCTGCGGTCGATGTCATAACCGCCGACCGATACGTCTCCACCGTCACGCGTCAACTGTCCGCAGAGGATCGAGATCGTTGTACTCTTGCCTGCGCCGTTAACGCCGAGGAAGGCAAAAAGCTCACCGCGACGGACGCGGAAGCTGACGTCATTGACCGCGTGCACCTCGCCGAAATGCTTACTCAAATGTGAGATTTCTATCATGTATTCCATCGTATTTTCTCCTACCGTCACGACTTGCCGTACCTGTCGCGCACGGCCTTGGTCAGCAAAAATTCGATCTGTCCGTTGACCGAGCGGAAATCCTCCTCAGCCCATGCGGCGATCTGATTATGCAGGGAGGGCGGAAGCCGCAGAATGATCGACTTCTTGGCGCTCTCCTTTTGCTTGATCGCCTTTTCCTTTTGCAGAATCTCCTCCTCCATCGCACGGATATGCTCCATGCGAGCCTTGAGGGCTTGCTCCCGCTCCTCAAGCGTTTGCGTTACATCCTTCTTTTCACTCACGGTCTCCCCTCCCTTCCGAAAAATTCCATCCTGTCATCAATAGATGCTTCCGCTATTGACGATCGGCTGTGCGTCCTTATTGCCGCAGAGCACAACGAGCAGATTGGAGACCATGGCGGCCTTTCTCTCCTCGTCAAGAACGACGATCTCGTCCTCGCCGAGCTTATCGATCGCCATCTTGACCATGCCGACAGCACCGTCGACGATCTTCTGTCGAGCAGCAATCACAGCTGCGGCCTGCTGACGCTGCAGCATTGCGGCAGCGATTTCCTCGGCGTATGCCAGATGCGTAATGCGAACCTCCTCGATGACAAGTCCTGCACCGGTTACCTTTTCCTGAAGCTCACTCTTCATGTTCTCCGCAATCTCAAGCGAGCTGCCACGAAGTGTCTTTTCCTTGATGCCGTCATCATCGTCATCATCGTCAAAAATATCATACGGATAGAGTCGCGCGGTATTGCGAATAATGGAATCGGTCTGAATGCTCAGGTATTCCTTATAATTCTCCACCGAGAACACGGCCTGCGTCGGATCGGCCACGTGCCAAATGACGATTGCACCGATAATGATCGGGTTACCGAGCACGTCGTTGACCTTCTGTCGGCTGTTGTCGAGCGTCTGCGTTTTGAGAGAAACGGTCGGACGGATCACAGGCTTTGCCGTGACCTGCTGGCGCTCGTTGACCGACACCTTAATGGTCGTGTCGTTGCTCGCCGTATTGCTCTTCGGGCAGATCGATACGCTGAGGGGATTGACAAAATAGAAGCCCGACGTCTTGATCGTGCCGTAATATTTTCCGAACAGTGTCAGCACGCGTGCCTCGTTCGGCTGAACGGTGCGCAGACCCGCAAACAGAATAGAAAAAACCGTCCATCCGGCAAGGCCTATCGCGAGCAAAATACCGCCGAGCGCTTCGCGAGCGGTTTCCATGCAGATGATGCCGAACACAAAGGCAACCGTAGCCGCCACTGTACCAACAATCCAAAGGAAAAGCGCAAGCATTCCGTTCATGGGGTGAAGTTCTTTTTCGGTAAAGCTTTTGTTGTTCATAGATGACCTCCATGCATGATATCATTTTGATATCATGATATTATCACATTCTCCCCTGCTTGTCAAGAGCTTTTTCAATTTTTTCTTGACAAAGCAAAATAATTGTCGTATAATAGAGCGGTACCCAAGCGGTGAGTTCGAAACCATCCTCACCTAAAACAAAACTAAGGAGTATATCATGAAAAAGAACCGTACCTTGTTTCTCTGCCAAGCGGCGTTGGTTGCCGCACTTTACGTCGTGCTGACCTACGTGGCCCGTCTGTTCGGACTCGATTCAGGCGTCATTCAGCTTCGGATCTCCGAGGCGCTCTGCATTCTCCCGATGCTGATGCCTGCCGCGATCCCCGGCCTGTATATCGGTTGTCTCGTCTCCAATCTGCTGATGGGCGCTGTCTGGATGGACGTTCTCGTCGGCCCGATCGCCACGCTGATTGGTGCGCTCGGCACGTACGCGCTGCGCCGTCACGTATGGCTCGCGCCGCTCCCTCCCGTGCTTGCCAACACGCTGCTCATCCCTCCTGTGCTGGCCTTCGGCTACGGTGTCGAGCAGGCAATTCCCTTTTTGATGCTGACGGTAGGCATCGGAGAAATTCTTTCCATCTACGTTTGCGGAATGATCCTGTATGTTGCCCTCCGCAAGCGAAACCTTCGATGGGATCTGTAACACAACCAAAAAGCCATCGGCAATGCCGATGGCTTTTTTAATTTCATTTATTCAGCGTCGGGCGTCGTTGCATTCTCTGCCTTTTTACCAAGCATGGAGGGCAGCTGCATACCGGCCAGATTGAACACCTCATCGAGCGGAGGAACCGACTTCATCATACCCGAAATAAAGTTCGCGGTCGACGTTTTGCCGTCGGCATTCTGTCCGCCGTCCCAGACGGTAACCTTATCGATCTTGATGTTCTTAACAGCGTCAACCTGTACGCGCATCAGTTCCTCAAGCTTATCGGCAATGAGGAGCTTCAGAGCGGCCTCGGCGTCTCCGCCGGCCGATCTCACGATCTCCGCAAAGCCCGCGGCCTGCTTCTTCAAGATCTCCTCAACACCTCGTGCCTCAGCCTCCATCTTCGCATAGATCGCATCGGCTTCACCCTTTGCTTTTCTGCGCATCTGCTCGGCCTCAGCCTCCGCCTCGAGCTCCATTTCCTTCTTCTTGGCCTCGGCGCGAACGATCAGGTCCGCCTCAAGGGTTGCCTGCTCCTTAGCGCGTCTGGCCTCTTCGGCGGCCTGCTCAGCGGCATAGGATTCCTGGAGCGCCTTTGCAGCCTGGATCTTTTCTGCCGTGGTTGCGATCTTCATGGCCTCGGCTTCCTTTTCCTTCAAGGCGGCCTCGGACATCGCGACCTTCATCTTGGCCTCGTTTTCCCCCTGGATTGCAATCGAATCGGCCTCTGCGACCTTGATTCTCTGCTCCATGTGGGCGTTGGCCTCACCGATCGAACCCTCGCGCTCGCGCTCTGCGACGCTCTTCTTTGCGTCGTTGATCGCCTTGGCGGCGGCCTCCTTACCGAGAGCGGCAATGTAGCCCGATTCGTCGCTGATGTCGGTGACGTTTACGTTAATGAGACGCAGACCGATCTTTTTGAGTTCGGTTTCCACGTTGCTGCTGACAGCCGCGAGGAACTTATCTCTGTCGGTGTTGATCTCCTCGATATCCATCGTTGCGATGATCAGACGAAGCTGACCGAAGATGATATCCTTGGAGAGCTCCTGAATCTCGGAGAGCTGGAGTCCGAGCAAACGCTCGGCGGCGTTCTGCATCACACCAGGCTCGGTCGAGATACCGACGGTAAAGCGAGAAGGAACGTCAATACGGATATTCTGTCTGGACAACGCGTTCTTCAGATCGACCTGAATGGAGATTGGCGTCAGATCCAAATACGAATAGGACTGGAACACAGGAATGACAAACTCGGCACCGCCGTGAATACACTTGGCACTGCGGTTGGTTCCATCCTTGTTCTTACCAATTGAACCGTAAATGACCATGATCTTATCGGACGGGCACTTCTTGTATCGGGAGCAGATCCAGACAATGAAAGATACCAGCACCAAAGCGACGGCACAAATTAAGATGATGATTTGGGGTTGCATGCTTTTTTCCTCCGTTGTAATGCTTTATTTTCTTCTGACCACAAGGTCGGTCTGACCGCTGATGCCGATGACGACGACCTCGGAGCCCGTGGGAATTGCTTCCTCCTCGTCGGTCACGGCGCTTCGCTCCACGTATGCCCCCTGGAGCATCAGGTGCACCTTTCCCTCTCCCGAGCGTGCGGGGGGAACGGTAAGCTGAACCTTGCCCGAAACACCGATGGCGTTGCGGTTATCGGTATTGCCGTCACTGCGCAGTCGCATCACGGCACGCAACAAAAAGGCGAGCAACACCATGATCACGGCACCGCAAACGGTTGAAACCAAAAGGGTAATCGGTAGGCTGATGCCCGCGCCATCCATGACGACACCGACCCAACCGAAGACTACGAAAAAGGCTACGATGCCGCGCACAGTAAACACGCGCAGACCGTCAAAGCCGTTCGGATCCAGATCCTCGGAGACACCGTCGCCCTCGAACAGGCCGTCAGGGCCGTCCACATCGGGCAGATCGTCGGGCGTTCCGTCCGCCATATCACCGATCTCGGCCTCTCCGTCGCCCTCAATGCCAATGAACATCAAGATCGTCTGAATCAGCAAGATCAGCGTTGCGGGAATGGCCATGCAATAAAAGATCTGCGAGGCGAGCCCCAATGAATTCCACCATGCTATCATATTCATATCCCTTCTTTCTATTTTCTGTCTATGCTATGCGCATCAAAACGCCGTCATTACTGCAAACCGCCGATCATATTCTCTGCGGCATGCTTTAGCTGTGACGCGGCGTGGGCGTACAGCATGATCTGTAAAATGTCGACAAGCTTTTTTTTGCCGCCGGGTATACGCTCCTCAAAGCCCTCGGCCGCGGCTGTTGCCGCCTGCCGCAATTGCTCGGGATCGTTCACGAGCGCTCCCTCCGAAAGCATATCCACATACCGATGATAAAGCTCGGCGTCGTGAATGAGATTGTCGCTATCGTCGTGCGGATCTCCGCCAATGACCTCAATCAGATTGCATATCTTTTCGATCTGCAAGGCCTCCCGAAGCATATTGATGATAAGGATCCGTGCGAATTGGTCACGGGAATACGTGCGCTTGACCGGTGACGTAACGAAGCCTCGCTTGACCCAGTTTTGAATCAGGTACGGCTCAAGCCCCGTCATGATCGAAACCTGCGAAAGCGTAATACCGCCTGCGGCAAACAAACCGTCGAACAACTGTTGGGAGATACCCTTGGTAAAGGAACGAATCTCTACCGTCGTTCCCGGAAACGTACTTGCCACGCGGATCACCTCCTTTTGATCATCTTTTGTAATTTTGATTATATCACATGGTCAAGTGATTGTCAAGAGCTTTTTCCCTGTTTTTTTGCAATCTCCCTTTTCCACATATCGCCGTGCTGCGTTTTGGCGTTTTTTCACAAAAAGCGGCTCGCCTCTTTTGGATTTCTTTCGGTTCGTTTTCCTTTTTTTCTTGACAGACAAAGAAAAATATGGTATAATATACTATCTTTATATTCATTTTGAAAAGGAGCAATTCCATGGACGCAAATACCATTCAGATTTTGATCGCCATGATCATTTACATGGCCGTCGTGATCGTGATCGGCGTTCTCTTTGCCAAGAAGGCAAATGCGAACTCCGAAAACTACTTTTTAGGCGGCCGTTCCCTTGGCCCCTGGGTCACGGCCATGAGTGCCGAGGCCTCCGACATGAGCGGCTGGCTCCTGATGGGTCTGCCCGGTGTCGCTTACTGGTGCGGCCTTGCGGACGCCGCATGGACGGCCATCGGCCTTGCCATCGGCACTTACCTTAACTGGCTGATCGTTTCCAAGCGTCTGCGCCGTTACAGTGTACGTGCGAACAACTCGATCACATTGCCCGAGTTCTTCTCCAACCGCTTCCGCGAGAAGAACCCCATCATCATGACGCTTGCCGCCGTGTTCATTCTGATCTTCTTTACCGTTTATGCGGCAAGCTGCTTCGTAACCTGCGGTAAGCTCTTCTCGACCCTCTTCGGCGCACCCTACATCGCCATGATGCTTCTCGGTGCGGTCTTCGTGCTGGCCTACACCCTGCTCGGCGGCTTCCTTGCGGAAAGTGCCTCCGACTTTATGCAGGGCATCGTCATGATCGTGGCGCTCGCCGTCATCGTCATCATCAGCACGGTCAACGCAGGCGGTATCGGTGCCGTTATAGACAATGCGAAAGCGATCCCCGGATTTCTTGATTTCTTCGGCCTTGCCACGCCTACCGTCAATGAAGCAGGTGAGCAGCTCGTGCTCTTCGGCAAGCCTCTGTTCGGCGACGCCGCTCCCTACGGCATTCTGACCATCTGCTCGATGCTTGCGTGGGGTCTTGGCTATTTCGGCATGCCCCAGGTTCTGCTCCGCTTCATGGCTATCCGCCACGAGGATGAGCTCAAGCGCTCGCGCAGAATTGCTATGGTTTGGGTCGTGATCTCGCTCACTGTTGCCGTATTCATCGGTATCGTCGGCCGTCAGCTCTTCCCCACCGCACATCTGACCAAATCGGCGGCGGAGAACATTTTTATCACGCTCTCGACCTCGTACCTCCCTGCACTTCTTGCGGGCTTTGTTATGGCAGGCATTCTGGCCGCCACCATCAGCTCGTCCGACTCTTATCTGCTCATCGCCGCCTCGGCCTTTGCGAAGAACATCTTCCAGGGGGTCGTGAAGAAAAAGGCCAGCGACAAGCAGGTCATGTGGGTCTCGCGTATCACCCTGCTCATCATTGCGCTGATCGCCATTGTGATTGCACTCGACGAGAACAGCGTCATCTTCCAGATCGTCTCCTTTGCGTGGGCAGGCTTTGGCGCGACCTTCGGCCCCTTAATGCTCTTCTCGCTCTTCTGGAAGCGCACCAACCGTGCAGGCGCGATCGCCGGTATGATCGGCGGCGCAGGCATGGTCTTCCTCTGGAAGCTCGTGATCAGCAAGCTCGGCGGCGCGTTCGCCATCTACGAGCTGCTCCCTGCTTTCATCTTCTCGTCGCTCTGCATCGTCGTCGTCTCGCTCCTCACCAAGGCTCCCTCCAAGGAGATCGAGGAGGATTTCGAGGCCGTCAAGGCAGGCGCACAGGAATAATCTTACAAAAAGAATCGGCGCTAATGGCCCGTACTCCTTAAGGACAGTTTTGCGGACCCGTTACCTACCGATAGAAAAGGACAGAGAATTTTTACGTTCTCTGTCCTCTTTTTTGCAAATACTGCATGGTTCTTTTTTATTCTCTTCCCTGGCGATCGCGCATGTGGCGCCAATGCCAGAAGCCGTATAGATCGTTAGCCATGAACATCGCGAAGCAAAGGATCATCGGCAGATAGGAGATATCCTGTATGGCGGCCATGATCCACAGCACGATGAGAACGATGTCGTTCGCGGTATAGGCCAACGCGTAATAGGGGCTTCGCATGGCGGTCAGCGAGACGGCAAGAAAGCTTGTCGTGACCGATACGGTACTCCAAAAAAGGTTGGCAGTATGGAGGGCAGCAAGGATAAAATAAAAGGCAGTCGTCACGGCAGCCGTTGCGAGCAACAGAAGCGCGAGTTGCTTTTTCGTGACGTGTCCAACCTCGACCTCGGCTGTTTTGCGATACGGATGACGAAGCCACGTGACCATGCTGACGATTGCGATGGGCGCGGTCATGCCGAGGTAGGTGATCATCTCACCGTAATAGCGGAAATGCCAGGATACAATGCCGTAAAACACGGCGAAGACCACGGAGAGGATCTGCCCGAGGACGTAGCCCTTCGCAACGAAGATCAGGGCAGTCACCCCGATGAGCGAGGCGACGAGTGTCAGCCAATTCCCTGACGGCGAGAGGAGATACGAGAGCGTGACAACGATCACCGAGGTGATCCATAGTCCGCGCTCGAAGTGCGTCAGATCACGCCAAAGGTGTTTGATTTTGTTCATACGACCTCCAAAAAAAGAAACATCCGACAACGCATCTTCCAAGACCTAACGATGCGCCGCGAATGTCATGCATTCCCTACCCGGTGGCAGATTCCTTATTGTGCTTTGATTATAGCACAGTTTTGAGCGGTTGTCAAGAGGAAAACAAAAGGTTACTATTCATAAAATGAGCTCCGACAGATTTTTTCAACCCTGTTGGAGCTACTTTTTTTCTCGAAAAAACAAAATATAATTTAGCAAATTACGGGATGCCAAGCAAAGGGGAGCAAATCCCGCGCTTTCACCTTGATAAGATTTCCGTTTTCATCGTTGATGATGACTTTTATGTCTGGGCAATATTCGAATAACATTTGCCTACAATTTCCACACGGCGGAATAACATAATTTAATGCTTTATCATGAACAGCCACGATGGTATCGAACTCTCTTTCTCCGGCGGAAATAGCAATTCCCATTGTTATGTATTCTGCACAAGAGCCATGTATCCCATCACAATTAACACCTTTATAGATATTTCCGTTTTTGCAAAGGATGGTACACCCAACAGTATGATTATATACACCATCGTCAAAATTGTTTTTCAGAACCTCAAGACCAATTCCTATCAAGTTTTTGTCACTATCATTTAAAGCGTACCGTTCCATTTTCCCCTCCACAAATTCCAGTTTATCGTCCCGTTTTTTCATAAGTTTCACATTCGTATTACAAACGCATCGGCAAAACGCTTATCCCTTATTCTTCTGCGTATAATTCGTCGTAGTACCAACGAATTGGGTTTTCATATATGTATTTCATTTTTGTTTCATAATCTTCCCGATCTCGAATAATATGTTCATAGAATGAGGTTTGAAATAATTTTTCGGCAAATCCATTTTTTCTGCATTCTCTCGTTGTCAACGATTTATACGTACAAACGATATCCATGATCGTAGGGCGGGGGCTTGCTCCCGCCGCCTCGTTATCTAAAATTAAAATAACATGAATATGGTTTGGCATAATTACATATTGGCCAACCGTAAGAAAAGGATAACGCTCTTCAAGCAAAAACAATTGCTCCTCTGCTATCTGTCCAAATGAGGTATACTCTATCTCATTCGTTTCGGCGGGAGCAAGCCCCCGCCCTACGATGCGAGACAATACACATCGCCTTTTTTGCGTACATACCGTT
>CAYULZ010000046.1:0-11243 GCA_964445865.1 uncultured Lachnospiraceae bacterium
CTTGTCAAAGGCTCCCTCGGGCGCGTCAAACGCCTTGGAGATCTCGATCGAGCGGTCACCGCGGAAGTTGTAGAAGATCACGCTGTCGCCGTCCTCGACCGTTCCGACGGGCTTGCCGTCCTTCGCAATGACGAAGGGGGGGAGATCCTGATCGATAACCTTGTACTCGGCGCGGTAGGTCTCGACGGCCTCGGCCGCGCTTGCAAACTGACGACCCTCGCCGAGCACGTGCGTCTGCCAACCGCGCTCAACCATCGACCAATCGGCCTCGTAGCGGTCCATGGTGATCTTCATGCGTCCGCCACCCGAAGCAATGCAGATATCGAAGCGGTCGTCGCGCAGAGAAGCCATAAAGTCCTCAAAAGGATTGATGTATTCAAGCGCACTTGTCTCGCCGACGTCACGGCCATCGATCAGAACGTGAATTCTGACCTTCGAAACGCCCTCGGCCTTGGCTTGCACGATCATGGCCTTGAGGTGATCGATGTGGGAGTGTACGTTACCGTCCGAAAACAGGCCGAGGAAATGGAGCGTGCCGTTCGATGTCTTTACGTTCGAAACGATCGCGTTCCAGGTCTCGGAAGCGAACATCTTGCCACTCTCGATCGACTGAGAAACAAGCTTTGCGCCCTGTGCAAAGACCTGTCCTGCGCCGAGCGCATTGTGACCGACCTCGGAGTTACCCATATCGTCGTCCGAGGGCAAACCAACGGCCGTGCCGTGTGCCTTGAGAGAGACAGTAGGATACTTTGCCATCAGCATGTCGAGCGTAGGCGTATAGGCCGACGAGACCGCATTCGCAACCGAATCGGGGGCGAGGCCGACACCGTCCATGACGACGGTGAGCACGGGGCCCTTAACGCCGTCAAACTTCGTAGATTTTTTTAAAATTTCTGCCATTTTGTAACCTCCATGTTTTGTGTATCTTCAATCTTATATAGTATAACCCGAAATGCAAAATTTTTCAAGAGGTAAACGAAAAAAACAAGAAAAATTTTCCAACAGATCCTGCAAAAAACGATATATATGCCGAAAAGTTTGGAAACCCCTTGCATTCCCGCGCCGATTGGTGTATAATAAAAGGGTAAAGGAAAGCGCATGCGCTTCCAATTCAAGCAAAACAGAGGAAAGAATCATGTCAGAATGTACTCATAACTGTTCTACGTGCTCGAGCAACTGCTCGTCCAAGGAAAAAAACAGTCTCAAGGAGCAGCCGCACGAGCTCAGTAGCGTCAAGCATATCATCGCGGTCGTCAGCGGCAAGGGCGGCGTAGGAAAATCGCTTGTGACCTCCATGCTGGCTGTCAACATGCAGCGACTTGGCTATAAAACTGCCATTTTGGATGCCGATATTACCGGCCCGTCCATTCCGAAGGCCTTCGGCCTGAAAAAGCAAGTCGAGGGCGATAACCACGGTATGATCCCGCCCTCCACGACCTCGGGTATCGATATCATGTCGATCAACCTGATGCTGGAGGACGAAACGAAGCCCGTCGTTTGGCGCGGCCCCGTGATTGCGGGCGTGGTCAAGCAGTTCTGGACCGATACGATTTGGCACGACATCGACTATATGTTCATCGACTGTCCTCCCGGAACGGGCGACGTGCCGCTGACCATCTTTCAGTCGCTTCCGATCGATGGTATCGTCATCGTCAGCAGCCCCCAGGAGCTCGTTTCGATGATCGTGGCAAAGGCCGCGAATATGGCACAGATGATGGATATTCCCGTCTATGGACTTGTCGAAAATATGAGCTACGTCAAGTGTCCCGATTGCGGAAAGGAGATCAAGGTCTTTGGTGAGAGCCATATCGATGAAATCGCCGAGAGCTTCGGCTACGATCTGCTCGCACGCATCCCGATGGATCCAAAGCTGACGGCACTCGTCGATAAAGGCTGGGTCGAGATGATGGATAACGATTATCTGGAGACGGCGGCCGAGGTTATCGTCAACCGCACGCAAAAAAAGGCGTAAGAAAGTTACTGTGCGTATGCCAACGGCAAGCGTTGGCATACGCATCAATTTTGAGAAAGGGGAGGGGCTATGAGCATACCGATCGGAACGACGATATTGAAGCACGGCTTGATTCTCGCGCCCATGGCGGGCGTGACCGACCGTAGCTTTCGGCTGATCTGCCGACGCTTCGGCGCGGAATATACCGTCAGCG
Organism: uncultured Lachnospiraceae bacterium; assembly: GCA_964445865.1. GTDB lineage: Bacteria > Bacillota > Clostridia > Oscillospirales > CAG-272 > HGM12713. The sequence goes on from CAYULZ010000046.1 coordinate 2,166, forward strand.
AGATGGTGTCGGCTAAGGCGCTTTGTTATGAGCAACGTGCGCGCCGCAAGGAGTTTGCCGCATCGGCGACCGCGTCCTTGGCTACGGTGACACCAGAGGAAGGCCCGATGGCCATTCAGCTCTTCGGTTCCGAGCCCGAATTTCTGGCAGAGGCTGCACGTCTGATCGAAACGCGATCCTACCGAGGCTGTGTGTCCACGGTCGCACCGACCGCCATCGATATCAACATGGGCTGCCCTGTCCGTAAGATCACGGGAAACGGGGAGGGAAGCGCACTGATGAAAAATCCCGCCCTTGCTGCCGAGATTGTAAAAGCAGTTACACGCGCGGTTACGATTCCCGTGACGGTCAAGATCCGTGCGGGTTGGGATTCCGACTCGCTCAACGCCCCCGAAATGGCCAAGCGTCTGGAGGATGCCGGCGCCTCGTTGATTTGCGTTCACGCACGGACGAGAGAACAGCTCTACGCCCCCGGTATTGACCTCGGCGTGATCGAGGCGGTCAAGCGTGCCGTTTCCATTCCCGTGATTGGGAACGGTGATATATATTCTGCCGCCGATGCACGCACGATGCGCGAGTGCACGGGCTGTGACGGCCTGATGATCGGGCGCGGCGCGATGGGCAACCCGTGGCTTTTTTCTGAAATCGCAGCGGCTTTCGAGGGACGTGATTTCGTTCGTCCGTCGCTTGCCGAGCGCTTTGCCGTTGCCGAGGAGCATTTTCGGTCGATGCTTGCCGAAAAGGGCGCACGCGTCGGTCTTGCCGAGGGTAAAAAGCATATGTCGTGGTATATCGCAGGTCTGAATGGCGCGGCCTCCGCACGGGGGCGTATGATGGAGGCCAAGACGCCCGACGAGCTTTTGTCGGTTCTGCACGGCCTGGGTGAGCACGTAAGAAACGGAGGGGAAGCACCGTGTATCTGACCAATGTAGCCGTCGTTTCGGCCAATCCTACGCTTCTTCGTTTTTTTGAGCTGGAATGTCAGTTGTGGGGATGCTCGGTGCGCACCTTTTCGCGTATGCCGTCCAATACCGAGCCGTATTCTCATATCTTTGTGGATATCGATACCGTTCGCCACCATTCTTCCGAGCGCGCTCATCTCATTACCGTGTCTGCACGAAATATCTCTGTCGCGGCCGCTCGTCATCTGATGTGGCCCGTGACGGTAAATGAACTACGGCGACTGCTTTGCGATTCCGAAGGACGCGCGCAGGGCGGCTCGTCCGAGCATGCCGGGCAAGAGGAGCCGATCCTTTGGCTTCAGAGTCGCGAGAGACGAGAGATTCGCTATGATTCGCAGACGGCTGTGCTCTCGGTCAAGGAGCTTTTACTCCTTGATGCCTTGTCCAACGCAGAAAAAAAGCCCGTTCGCCGCGAGACGCTGATGCGTTTGTTCGGGGCAGAAGCAGGCAATATCGCCGACGTGTACGTCTGTCATTTACGCAAAAAGCTCGAGCAGCTCTGTGAGCGGCGCGCGATCGAGACGGTGCGCGGTGTGGGCTATCGCTTGTTGCTTTCGGTGCGCGAGGCGGAAACCGAATAAAAACGCTCCTCATTCGAGGAGCGTTTTTATGTTATTTGTTCAGAGATTCAAGGTACTTAACGACGTCACCGACGGTGGTAAAGCCGCGAATGTCGTCATCCTCGATAACGATTCCGAATTTGTCCTCGCACAGCATAACCAGATCGGCCAGCTCAATGGAGTTGATGCCGAGGTCGTTGGAAAGCTCTGCGTCAAGGGTAATGTCCTTGCGGTTGATCTGAAGCTCCTCTACGAGCAGATCTGCAAACTTATCAAGCATAATGTGTCTCCTTTTTGTTTGATTTTAGTTTCCACGTATTAGATTATAACTTATATTTTGCCAATTGTCAAGTACCTACTTGATTTTTTCCGTCAAATTACGCATCGCGCGAGAATTGACATTTTTTGTTGATTATGTTACAATAAGGAAAACTTGAAAAAAGGAGGGAAAGCGTGATGGGCTTGCTTCATAAACGACCGCTGGCGTTGTTTTGCGTTTGCTTTTTGGTTGCCTTGTACGGTGCGACCTACTGCTCGAGCGCGGCCAAGCTTCTTTTCCTTGCGGTTGCGGCTGTGATGGCACTGCTTTTTCTGCTCCTTTCTTTTTGGCACGAAAAGCGGCGTGTGAGGTGGATCGCCGTCATGCTTTGCCTGATTGCGGTTGCTCTTGCCTTTCTTCATGCCTACGTCATTGACCGTCGCAAGGAAGCCGCATTGGAGCATACGGGCAAGCGCACGGTTGAATGTCAGGTGATTTCGGTGTCTTATAGCGATGAATGGCACACCGAATGCGTGGCCGAGCTCTTACAGATTGGAGAGGATCGCGTGCGCATTCGCACCTATCTGATCTGCGGTTTTTCTGCCGATCTTCATGCGGGTGACCGCATGCTGGCACGCGTAGAGCTGATCGAGCCCGATACGCAGGCCTACGGCGTTCGCGCGACGGAGCGCACGAGCGATTCTCGGATTCTTCTTGCCACCGTTTTGCATGAAGAAATGGACGGTACGCTCCTGCATTGTGCCGAGACGGCGTCCGCATGGTCTCTGTTATCCGAGCCGAACGGCATTGAGCTTATCTCCGACCGCTTGCGTGAAGTCACAGCCGCACTTTTTGACCGCGCCCTCGGAAAAGAAATCAGTCCCCTGGCACGGAGCTTTTTCATTGGCGATAAGGATGGGCTTTCGCCGCGCGTGATTCGTGATTTTCGCCGCACGGGTACGTCACATCTGCTTGCGGTCAGCGGTCTCCATATCACCCTTCTTCTCGGTGGTCTTGAATGGATCCTTCGCAAGCTGACGCTTCCCAAGGGCGTGCGAATGGCCGCCGTCAGCGTAGCAGGCCTGCTTTTGCTGATGGCTACCGGCTTTTCTATGTCGGCCTGCCGCTCGGTGTTGATGCTTTTTGCCGTTTATTTTCACTATTTGTTCGCAAGGGAAAACGACGCTGTTACCTCTTTGCTCGTCGCGGTGACGCTGATTCTTGTGATTGCGGTCGATGCCGTGTGGGATATTGGACTTTGGATGTCCTTCTTTGCTACGCTTGGACTTTTGACCGTGTATCCGATGCTCGATGCACGGATTCCGCGAAAGCTTTTTGCAGGCCCTTTTGGGCATATCGCTTGGCGAGTGCTTCGCTTTGCTATTATGACCGTGCTGATGAGCGTCGTGACGGGACTGTTTCTGTTGCCGATCCAATGGTCGGTGTTCCGAGAGCTATCTCTCGTGGCCATTCCCGCTAACCTCGTCCTTGCACCGCTTGGTACGTTTTATCTGTGTGTCATTCCCATTGCTCTCTTGCTCTCGGTGATTCCGTGGCTTGGTGCGTTCGCGTGTGGGGTCTTATCGCTTACGGGAGAGGCTATGATCGCCGTGTTAGGGTTCTTTTCGGAGCAGAATTTTGCCATGCTTTCCTTGCGCTACCGCTTTGCATCGGTCGTGATTCCGCTCCTTGCCGGTTGTACGGCTCTTTTTCTCCTCATTCGCCTGCGCCGCAAATGGCTTATGGCTCTACCGCCCATCCTTGCCGTCATATGCTTTGCGGTGTGTCTTGCAGTTACCTTCCGTACGGAAGCGCCGATCGTGACCGATTATACGAACGGAAAGCAACGATTTTTGGCACTCACCGATAATGGAGAGTCTGTTTTATGCGATCTCTCATGTGAAACGTCGAACGCCTATTTTGATGCCGCGGAGGCCTTATGGTTGCAAGGGGCTACCGATATTGACGGACTTGTCCTGACGCATTTGTCGGAGGAGCATGCACAGATGCTGGAGACCTTTTTGCCGTATACCGTCGTGCATCGGCTCTACCTGCCGAAATCCTTGGCCGAGGAGCAGATCGCTCTGGCACGTGAGCTTGGTGATATTGCACAGCATGCGGGGTGTGAGGTCTTTTTATACGAGGACGAAACGCTCTTTTTTGCCGAAAATGCCATATCCGTGCAAACCAACCGTGCCATAAATGGCCACGCCGCAGCGCTGTCACTTGCCTGTAACGGTCAATGCGTGACCTATGCGGATCCCTTACAAATGACGGCCGAGGAACGAAAGACATGGTTGTCTCGCTTGTGCGAAAGTCATACCGTGCTATTCGCCATTGAGGCGTGCAACGGGGAAGAAACGGTTGCCATGCCTTTGACGGAATCGTCGGTACGGCAGATTGCTTTGGATCTGCCGCACGGCCACCAATGCGTAACGTGGGAGGCAGATGGGATTCCCATTTACCGCTATCCCGAAGACACCCAAAAGCGAACCCTCACCTTTTTCCTGACGCCGTAATTTTGCCATGTCAATCTCCTTGCTTTCCACATATTATGGTATTGTAGCAGGCGTGTCTGCAAATGCCTGCTTGGGAAAGGACAGTACAGTATGAAAAACAAGGTGAAAATTGCATTGCTTGGCGGAGATCTGCGGCATTACACGACCGCACGGGCCTTGTCCGTCAAGGAGTGGGAGGTTCGCTTGTGGGGAATGGAGCCTGCGGCGCGGGAGGAGTCCTCGGTGATCTTTTGCAAAAGCTGTGAGGAGGCGCTGGTCGGCGCGGCGGCAGTGATTTTGCCTTTGCCGGCTTCGTCCGATGGTCAAAGCCTCAGCTGCCCGATGCTCCCCGAGGAAAAAACCGTGTATCTTCACAAGCTTCTCGATAAGATTCCGTCCGAGGCGATCATCATCGGCGGCCGTATGCCGCAGAGCTTTGTCGTAGCCGCCGAAAGCCGCGGACTTCGGACCTTTGATTACTTTTCGTGGGAGGATTTTCAGATCAAAAATGCGTATACTACGGCGGAAGCGGCCTTGAGCATTGCTATGAACAGTCTCGGCCGTGAGATCCGCGGTGCACGGATCGCCGTGACGGGGTACGGACGCATTGCAAAATCTCTCGTGCACCTTTTGCGTGCACTCGATGCCAACGTGACGGTGGCCGCCAGAAAGGACGCCGATCTTGCTTGGGCGGCGCTGAACGGCTGTCACGCGCTCAAGCTGGAGGATTCTTGCGCCAAGGAGTGCATTGCCGAACAGCTTTCGCAGGGCTATGACGTTATTTACAATACCGTGCCGAGCTGGCTTTTTGATCGGAGTTTCCTTGAGCGAGTGGATTCCAAGACCTTCTTGATCGATCTTGCGTCGGCACCCGGCGGTATCGATATTTGCGCCGCCAAGGAGCTTGGCTCCAACGTCCTCTGGGCAACCTCCTTGCCCGGAAAATACGCACCCGTGAGCGCGGGGGAGGGCATTGCTGCGTGTGTGGATAAGATCCTCTGCAAGGAGGTGTCCATATGATCGGCTTTGCTATGTGTGGCTCTTACTGTACCCATGCGGCCGCGCTTGATCAACTTCGTGCGCTTTTGGACGCAGGATATGAGGTACAGCCTATCATCAGCGAAAACGTCTTTGCGACCGATACGCGCTTTGGCAAGGCGACCGAGCTTTGCGAGCGCTTACGCACGCTTTGCGGACGCGAGATCATTCATACCATCGTAGACGCAGAGCCTCTGGGGCCGAGCCGTCCGCTCGATATGCTGATCATCTGCCCCTGCACGGGGAATACGCTGGCGAAGATTGCGGACGGCATCACCGATACGGCCGTGACGATGGCGGCAAAGGCGCATCTGCGGAGCGACCGCCCGCTTGTCATCGCGTTGGCCTCGAACGATGCGCTGTCGGCGAACCTGAAAAACATTGCGACACTCCTGTCGCGCAAGCACGTATATTTCGTACCGCTTGCGCAGGACGATCCGCAAAAGAAGCCACACTCTCTCGTGGCGGATTTTTCTCTTTTGCTGCCAACCATTCAAAGCGCCAAGGAAGGGAAGCAGTACCGTAAGCTTTTTCTTTAAATAAAAAATAGAAACCGAGGCATTCCGCATGAATGCCTCGGCTTTTGTCATATCTGCCGTCTCATATGCTCCAGCGCGCCTTTTTCCAAGCGCGATACCTGTGCCTGCGAGATACCGATCTCCTCGGCGATCTCCATCTGCGTTTTGTTCTTGTAATACCGTAGCTGAATGATCTTTTTTTCTCGCTCGTTCAGGTGCTTCATGGCTTCGCGCAGGGCGATGTTTTCGAGCCACATCTCCTCCGAGCTTGTGTTGTCGCTTAACTGATCGATCACGTAGATCGAGTCGCCGCTTTCACTGTAAACGGGCTCATAAAGCGAGATCGGCTCGATGATGGCCTCCATGGCACGTACGACGGCCTCCTTTTTCTCTCCGATTCTTGCAGCGATCTCCTCGACGCTCGGATCGCATTCCTTTTCGCGTGTCAGCTCCTCGCGCGCTTGTAGGGAACGGTAGGCCAGATCGCGCACCGATCGGCTGATTCGTATGGCGTTGTTGTCGCGTAGATAGCGGCGGATCTCACCGATAATCATGGGGACGGCGTAGGTCGAAAACTTTACGTCCAGATCAATGTTGAAATTATCTACGGCCTTGACAAGGCCGATGCACCCCACTTGAAACAGATCGTCTAGGTTTTCCTTCCGCCCCGTAAAACGTTGAACGATGCTCAATACGAGACGAAAATTTCCAAGGATCAGCTCCTGCCGTGCCTGCTTGTCTCCGTTTTTCGTTTTAATCAAAAGGTCTCTTTTTTCTTCGTCACTCAAAACCTTGAGCTTCGAGGTGTTAACGCCGCAGATTTCGACTTTATTATAATACATAACAAATACTCCCGACAGAATGATAAGCACTCGTGGCAAGCACGAGATGGCCTTTCTGTCGGGAGTATTGCCCGCAAGCGGGGGGCATTATTCAGTTGTCGAATTGCCAAGTTTTACCGATCGTAAGCCATACGACGGTGCGCCGTCAAGGCAAAGCTGCTCGTTGCAAAATGCAAGATCCTCACTGTCGTGCGTGATGAGAATGCAGGTTTTGCCGGCCATGGCTTTCCGCAGAACGGCCACCGTAGCTTGCTTTGTCTGCGAGTCAAGACCGCGGAAGGGCTCGTCAAGAAGCAGCAGGTCGGGGGCATAGGCAAGCGCACGAGCGATGGCTACGCGCTGCTTCATACCGCCCGAGAGCGCGGCGGGATATTGGTCGGCAACCTCGTCATCGGGAAAGAGCGCGGCCAGATACGAGCGTGCAAGCGCCTCGTCGCGGCAAACGGTCGTGACATTCTCCAACGCCGTCATCCAGGGAAAGAGCCGCGGCTCCTGAAATACGGCCGCCGTGCGTGCGTAAGCGTTGATCACCGTGCCGCTCAAAGGCTTTTTAAGACCGGCGAGCAAATAGAGTAGGGTGGTCTTGCCAATGCCGGAGGCGCCCGTAATGCCCGTGATGCCACCATGTAAAAAGGTGTGTGAGACAGCCTTTAAAACGGTCTTATCTCCGTAGCGGAAATCTACACAGTCAAGCGTCAGTATGTGCAACACCTCCCATGTTCAGATGAAGCGCCCGTGCCGTTTTATTCAGTACGAGCACGAACAGCTTTTCCACAGCGTAGCTGATCAGTACGATCACGAACGTCCAAGCAAAAAGCGAGGCCGAGTCAAAATTGGTTTTGGCAAGATAAATGCCCTTTCCGATACCGAAGAGCGGTGGTGCCAGCACCTCTGCGGCAATGCCTGCCTTCCATGCCAGCCCGAGAGCCGACTTACACGCCGCGAGAAAATAAGGAAATACCGTAGGAACGTACAACGTCCGCAAGGCTTTCGCGCGGGAGAAGCCGAAGATCCTCGTTACCTCCCGAAGGCCGACGTCGGTTGCGCGAATGCCCTCCGAGACGTTCGACCATACGATGGGAATGACGATCAACGCGGTGATGAAGATCGGAATGGTCGCCGTGTTCATCCAAAGAAAAACGAGGACGATAAAGCAGGCCACGGGTACCGATTTGATCGCGTTGATCAGCGGAGAAAGCAGGGTGCAAAAGAAGCCGGAGACCGAGGTCAGGATCGCGAGCAGGGTACCGATCACAAGGGAGACGAGAATGCCAAGCAATACGCGAAGCATGGAAAGCCCAAGGCTTTTCCAGAAAAGCGACGTGACGCCAAGCTCCCACAGCGCTCGGAGCGTGTGCGTGGGCGAAGGGAGAAGAATCTCCAGATCCATCGCCTTGGCACTCAAAAACCAAAGCAGGATCCAGAACCCCCATACGCCCACGGTTCGACACGCGGCGAGAAAATGCTTTTGATAAGCTTTCACTGCTTTTATTTTGCTACGTAGTAGAAGGCGTCATCGGGAAGCTTCGAGATCGAAGCGTTGTTCTGCGCGAAAATAGCTTCGCAGAAGGGATTCATGACAGCCTTCATGTCCTCGCCCGCAAAGAAGCAAAGGTTGCACTTGGGAAGAGCCTTTTTGGCGATTGCTGCCTTGGGAAGAATGCCCGCATCGACGATCATATTGATGGCCTCGTCCGATCCGGCCTTGACAAATTCCACCGATGCCTTGTAGTCCTCAAGGAACTGCTTGACCTCAGCAGGATGCGCCTCGGCAAATGCTGTATTGACAACGAGACAGCCCTGAACGAGCGTATTTTCGCCGTTGACCTTTTCCCATTCCTCCGTCAGATCAAGCGCAACGGTGATCTCGGGCTTTTGCGTGGTAATCACGGAAACCTTCGGCTCGGGAAGAACGGCAAGCTTGGCCTGGCCTGCGATCATGGCAGCCTGAAGCGCATCGGGAGATGCGTAGGTGGTCGTGTCAAGCGTAACGTCCGTACCAACCTTCAAGCCGGCCTTTTCGAGAAGAGCAGCCGTGATATACTCGGGGTTGCTTCCTGCACCGGGGAGGTATACGGTCTTTCCCCTGAGCTGATCGAGCGAGGTGATCGTTTCGCCCTGCCCCTGAAGCAGATAGAGAACACCAAGGGTATTGAGTGCCAACAGCTGAAGCTTGCCCTCGGACTTATGGTAGAGCTTAACCGCTACGTTCGTCGGCAGAGCGGCGATAGCACACTCACCCGAAAGAAGGGGGCCGGTTACGGCATCTGCGGCCGCGTGCAGGGAAATGTTATAGTTCATGGTGTCAGTACCATTCTTGGAGGCGCTGATCATCTGCGCAAGTCCGAGCGCGGTGGTACCGTTGAGTGCGTAGATCTTGATCTCCATCTCGCCGTCTGGC
>CAYULZ010000047.1:0-11226 GCA_964445865.1 uncultured Lachnospiraceae bacterium
CCTTCGACCTTCAGAGTCGGAGTCTGACGCGCTATCCAGCTGTGCCACGGGCAGAAATATTGTTGCGCCATCGCGGCGCTTTTTTATTATAGCACATTTGGGATGCTTTTTCAACTCCTTTTGCAATTTTTCCCGAATAATCTTTTGTACGCGGCCAAGAAAAAAGCGTCAAAAAAGCGAAAAACGTGCAGAAATTCCCACGTTTTTTTCGTTTTCGGTTGCAATTTTGTCCGCACTGTGGTATGATAATAAATAAGAATGCCCCGCGCCATGCGGCGATCGGGCGAAAAAATGACGCTGGAGAGAGAAAAAACTATGAGTGAAAACAGAAGCTCCTTTACGGGCAAGATCGGCTTTGTGCTCGCCGCGGCGGGCTCTGCCGTTGGTCTCGGCAATATATGGCGGTTCCCCTACCTCGCGGCCAAGTACGGCGGCGGTATTTTTCTACTCGTCTACATCGCCCTTTCGGTTACCTTTGGCTTTTCGCTGATGGTCGCCGAGGTCGCCATCGGACGCAAAACCCAGTTGAGTGCCATTGGCGCGTATCAGGCGCTCAATCGTCGCTTTGCCTTTGTCGGCTGGCTCGGCGCGATCGTTCCCGCCATCATTCTGCCGTACTACTCGGTCATCGGTGGCTGGGTCGTTAAATATCTTGTCGGCTTTGCCGCAGGCGAGATGGGCGCAATGGCACAGAGCGAATATTTCGGCAATTATATCGGCCGCGTGGGCGAGCCCCTCGGTTGGTTCCTCGTCTTTATCGCGCTGACTGCCGTGATCGTGCTGTTCGGCGTCGAGAAGGGCGTCGAGAAGGTCTCGAAGGTCATGATGCCGGTGCTTGTTCTGCTGACGGTGTTTATCGCGATCTACGCGATCGTTTCCATGGACGGCGCGTGGGAGGGCGTGATCTATTATATCAAGCCCGATTTCTCGACGTTCTCGATTATGACGGTTGTGGCCGCCATGGGTCAGCTCTTTTACTCCATGTCGCTCGCGATGGGCATTATGATCACCTTTGGCTCGTATATGAAGAAGGATATTAGCATCCCGACCTCGGTCAAGCAGATCGAGCTCTTTGACACGGGTATCGCCTTCCTTGCGGGTCTGATGATCATTCCCGCCGTCTTTGCCTACTCGGGTGGTGACGAAAGCGCGCTCGGACAAGGCCCCGGGCTGATGTTCGTGACGCTTCCGAAGATCTTTGAAGCTATGCCCGGCGGCCGTTGGATCGGCGTTGCCTTCTTCTTTATGGTTTTCCTTGCGGCGCTGACCTCGTCGATCTCGCTGATGGAAACCGTTGTCTCGATCATTCAGGATAAGCTGGGGCTCGGCCGCAAGGTCAGCTGTTTGGTCGTGTTCGCCATCAGTCTTCTGCTCGGCGTTCCCTCGTCGCTCGGTTATAGCGCGTGGGCAAACGTCAAGATCCTCGGTATGCAGCTTCTCGACTTCTTTGACTTTGCAAGCAATAACGTGCTTATGCCGATCGTTGCGTTCGCGACCTGCCTGTTCGTCGGCTATTTCTTAAAGCCGAAGGCGATCATCGAGGAGGTCGAGCTGACGGGTCCGTTCAAGAGCCGCAGAATGTTTACCGTCGTGATCCGCTACATCGCTCCCGTCTGCATTCTGATCATTCTCGTCTCGTCGGTGCTTTCTGCCTTCGGCATCATAAGCATCTGACAAAAGAAAATAACCAAAACGGCTTCCGCCTTGGCGGAAGCCGTTTTGATTGGGATTTTTTAAATGAAACCCACGATCAGTGTGGTGATCATCACGGCGACGTCGAGCGTTTTGAAGCGGAAGCCGCGGCGATAGATGGTGTAGCTGACGACGGTGGCAATTAGGGTCAGAACCGCCAGCGTGTCTAATCCGGTGCTGTAAGAAAATGTAATCGCATAAAGCGGGATCATGCTTGCGTAGCCGAACGGAGAGTTGGAAATGCCGCCGACCTTTTCGGCTTTGCGACGGGTGAAGGTTACGACGTAGCCAATAGCCGCGACGATACCGATGAGTCCCCATGCCATACAAGTGATGGTATCCTTCATGTCCATGATGGAAGGGGCTCCCGGAAGAACGAGGTGTCTGTAATGATCATATAACAGAAAAATCGGCTCGCTTGCGATCAAATAGTCGGCATCGATCATGTAGATGTCGAATTTACTAAGAAGCAGGAGTGGCATAGCGCATGCACATATGGCGAGACATTGGAAGATCACGCCGTCGGCGGTGTTATTGGCCTGGATAAAAAAGAAGGAAAAGAAGAAATAAAGCGCGATGGCGGAAAGCAGGGAAAGCAGATAATAGGGGATCATCATGGGAAAAATGATGTAGTCGGCAACGGTGAGGCCTTTGAGAAAGATCGGAACAAAGGCGGCCGCGGAGAGCAGCGTCAGCTGGAGTATGCCGTTGATCCCGTGTGCCAGTGCCATTTTCGCGTGACTGACAGGAAGTGAAAGCAGGGCGTCGAGATTGCGCCGGTTATGAAGTCCTGACAGCTCGAGAATTGGCAACAGAAAGGTGAGAGCGAACAGAACCCAAGGGAAGATTTGAAAGGAATAGTAGACCGAGTAAGAGCTGGCATAGGTTGTGGTTTCCGTCGATGCACCCGAAAATACCTCGGTTAAGAGGACGGTCATCACGCCAATAATGACTAAGCGCGGGAGTGTGACACGGATGCGGTAGGAAAGATACTTAAAGAAGGGTTTCATTCATCTGTCCTCCTTTCACCTCATGGATAAAGATCTCCTCGAAATCGACGGGGAGCTGCTCGAGAACAGCGGGGGCAAAGGCTTGCAGTCGTTCCTCGATTGCGGTCGCGTCGCCGTCAAAGACGGCGGTGAGGAACTTGCCGCTCTGTGTGGCCGAGAAGACGGGCAGGCCGTTGAGCAGATCCTCGGGGATACCGTCCGCAAAGGCGAGCGTGAATTTGCAATAGCGGCTGACCTTCTCGCCGAGATCGCCCGCGCTCCTCAGTGTTTTGTGGTCGAGCAGGGCATAGCGGTCGCAGAAATCCTCGATCTCGCGCAAGGCGTGGCTCGTGATCAGCACGGTGGCGTCGGTTTCCTCCACCATGCGGATGATCTCCTCCTTGACTCGCGCACGGGCAAGGGGATCGAGACCGTCGAAGGCCTCGTCGAGGAGCAGATATTTTGGCTTAATGGCGAGCGCGACGGCGATATAGGCCTGACGGCGCATGCCCTTCGAGAAGGTTCGCAGTGGCTTTTTCTCGTCAAGGCCGAACGCCCCGATCAGACGGCGGTAGAGCGCACGGTCGAGCGAAGGATAGAAGGGGACATACATCGAAAGAATGCTTCTGAGCGTCGTCTGTTGCGTAACATACGGGTCGTCGGGCAAAAAGAAGATATGCTCACGCACGGTCTCGGCCGTAGGGGCCACGCCGTCGTAGGTGACCGAGCCCTTATTCGGACGGTAGACACCCGCGAGCAAGCGGAGCAGGGTGGATTTTCCTGCGCCGTTGACGCCGACAAGTCCTAGGACGGTGCCGTCGGGAACGGTCAGGCATATATCCTCGAGAACGGGTGCACTGCCGAGGGAATGATACAAGTGCGATACGTCAATCATGATCGTCAAATACCTCCTGAATCAGAGTGAGAAGCTCCTCGCGGCACGCGCCGCCGTCCTTCCATGCACAGAGGACGCGGCGGTATTCCTCGGTGCGTTCGGCATCGGGGGAGTCGCCAAAGCAAACGTAGACGCCCTTTTTGGGCAGGGTGCGGATATAGCCCCGTTCCTCGAGGCAAGCGTAGGCGCGTGCCACGGTGTTGGGGTTGACTGAGAGCGCGGTTGCGGCGGTTCGTACCGAGGGCAGTCGGTCGCCGTTGCGGTAAACACCGCTTTCAATATATCCGATATATTTTTTCGCAATCTCGCGGTATACGTCCTGTCGTCCCGAAAAACGCGGCACGGTGCTCACCTCCAAATCTGTATTAACTGTATTAATCTAATGACAGTATAGCATAGCTTTTTGGCGATGTCAATAGGGAATCGATAAAAAATAAAAAAATCGGACATACTATGCGTACGATCCGAAATACAAGGAGGTTGAACGAATATGATCGAACAAGATACCGTCAAGCTGCTTCGCGAGTGCGACGCAGGGGTGAAAATGGGCACGTCGTCGATCCGCGACGTGCTGGATTACGTGCATAAAAAGGAGCTGCGCGAGATGCTCGCCACGTGTCTTGCCGCGCATGAAAGGTTGCAAAAGGAGATCGAGCAGGCGCTCGATCGCTTCCACGACGACGGCAAGGAGCCCAATCCCATGGCCAAGGGGATGTCGTGGCTCAAGACCAACATGAAGCTGACGATGAACGAGTCGGACAACACGATCGCCGACCTGATGACCGACGGCTGTAATATGGGCGTCAAAACCCTGAACCGCTACCTGAACCAGTACGCGGCCGCCGACGAGGCTTCCAAGGACATCGCCAAGCGCCTGATCCGCCTGGAGGATGACCTCGCCGTCAATCTGCGAGCGTATTTGTGAGAGAGAATGCTTGGGTATTGTTTTTTATGAGGGGCTTTTTTAAAAAAGCCCCTCGCATCATTCTATTCAACACAATCTATCTTATCTCACCAAATCTCCCACGCCGTCGAGTACGTATTTCGGGCGGTAAGGGAATCTGTCGATGTCCTCGCGCGCCGTGACACCCGAGAGGACGAGCACGGTGTCGACATTCGATTCGATACCCGCAATGATGTCGGTATCCATGCGGTCGCCGATAAAGGCAATATCCGCGCTGTGACAGCCGAGCTTGCGCAGGCCGTGGCGAAGCATCAGCGGATTGGGCTTGCCGACGAAATAGGCCTTTTTGCCTGTCGCGATCTCAATGGGGGCAACGAGTGCACCCGTGGCGGGCATGATGCCGCGCTCGGTGGGCCCCGTGGTGTCGGGGTTCGTACCGATCAGCTTTGCACCCCCCTGCACAAGCGCGATCGCCTTTTCCAGCTTCTCAAAGCTGTACGTGCGCGTTTCACCGACGACGACGTAGTCGGGATTGACGTCGTTCATGTAGATCTCGTGATCGTAAAGTGCCTTCGAGAGCGCGGCCTCGCCGATCACGTAGGCTGTGCAGCCGGGGGCCTGCGTATGCAGAAATTCCGCCGTCGCCATGGCGCTCGTATAAAAGTGGTCGGGGGTGACCGAAAGCCCCATTCGCTGGAGCTTCATCGAGAGCTCGTGCGGCGTGCGCTCGGGACTGTTGGTCAGGAATACAAACTTTTTGTTGTGCTCAAGCATCCAATTGACAAATTCGGTGACGCCGTCGAGAAGCTTGTTCCCGTGGTAGATCACACCGTCCATATCGCAGATAAAGCCCTGCTTGTTCAGAATGTTTTGCATCGTCGTAGCCTCCTTTATGGCTTCTATATCCTTATTATACCAATTTTTTTGCCGATTGGCAAGGTTTTGGACGCTTTTTGCGGGAAAATTCTGTTTGTGACCAAGTCACGGAAAAAAGCGTATGTTCCGTGGTACACTATTTTTACAAAAGAAAAACACGGAAAGGAAATAAAATATGTCTGTTCTTCATGTCAATCAAAGCAATTTCGAGCTCGTGAAAACGAGCGATAAGCCCGTCCTTCTCGATTTTTACGCCGATTGGTGCGGCCCTTGCCGCATGGTCGCGCCTCTCGTTGAGGAGATCGCAAACGAAAATCCGCAGTACCTCATCGCCAAGATCAACGTCGACGAGGATCCTGCGCTCGCCCAGCAGTTCGGCATCGTTTCGATCCCGACGCTCATCGTCATGAAGGGCGGCGAGGTCGTACAGCAGGTTGCGGGCGCACGCCCGAAGGCGCAGATTTTGTCAATGCTCGAGGGTTAAGGCGCGTAGACGCTTTTTGTCCGTAATACGAATGCCCTCGCTTCGCGAGGCGGTCAAAAGTCCCGCAGTGGCAAACGCTTTGAGCTGTCGGGAGACCACCTCGCGGGCAGAGCCTACGTATTTGGCGATCTGCTCGTGCGTGAGCTTGACGGTATCGCCGCCCGTGCGTGCCAGCTCATCGAGCAAAAAGACGGCGAGACGGCGCTCGAAGGGCATAAAAAGAATTTGCTGCATCGTCCACATCACACCCGAAAAACGGCTGACGGTCGTTTCCAGCGCAAAGATCTTCATTTCGGGCACGCGCTCCGACACGGTGGCAAAGGCCGATGCACCGATGCGAATACACTCGCTGTCCTCCTCGGCGTCGACGAGCACGTCGAAGGTGATGCTTTCGAGCACGCAGGAGGCCGAGAGCATGCAGACCTCACCTGCAAAGAGGCGGTAGAGCGTGATCTCCTTGCCCCCCTCCGAGAGCATATAGACACGCAGGCTCCCCGATTGCACGATCATGACCCCCGTGCACTCGTGGCCGTCGTGCAGACGGTCGCCCTTCGCAAAGCGAACGGGGAGAGCGTTGTCGCAAAGAAGCTCGCGATCGGCTTCGTTAAGGCGTGCCCAAAAGGGAAGCGCTGCCGCCAGAACGGACGGCACGTGATGTCGGTTCATGGTTTCCTCCTGTCAAGCGGAAAAGACTCTATCGCTATTATAGCATGCCGTGTGTTGTTCGTCAAGGATGGGAACGGAAAAATTTTACAGAAAATTGTGACTGAGTCACGGAAAAAGAACGCCGAATATGCTACGATGAAGGCAAGCAAAAAACACGCTGTCCGTTGGGGCGGCGCGGCCGTTTTTTGAAATACCGAAAAAGAATAAAGGAGAACTGTTATGGAAAAGAAAAATCCTTATGCCGGCACGAAGACCGAGCAGAATCTGAGAGAGGCCTTTGCGGGCGAATCGCAGGCAAGAAATAAGTATACATATTTTGCATCGGTGGCAAAGAAGCAGGGCTTTGAGCAGATCGCCGAGCTGTTTTTGAAGACTGCCGAGAATGAGAAGGAGCACGCAAAGCTCTGGTTCAAGGCACTCGGTGAGCTGGGCGACACGGCAGAGAATCTATGCGAGGCCGCTGCGGGCGAGAACTACGAATGGACTGACATGTACGACCGCATGGCACGCGAGGCTGACGAGGAGGGCTTCCACGATCTTGCGGCACAGTTCCGCGGCGTGGCCGCCATCGAGAAGTCGCACGAGGAGCGTTACCGCGCACTCTTGAATAACGTCGAGATGAAGGCTGTCTTTGAGAAGAGCGAGGTTCAGGTGTGGGAGTGCCGCAACTGCGGCCATATGGTCGTTGGCACGAAGGCCCCTGAGGTCTGCCCCGTCTGCAAGCATCCGCAGGCGTATTTTGAGGTCAGAAAAGAGAACTATTGATCGGAAGATCGAAAACACGATACAAAATCGGCAGAGGGCTTGCACCTCTGCCGATTTTGTGATATAATGGGTGTGGGTGATGGGAATGGACAAAGAAAAAGAATTGCCGAAGAGAAAGCATCCTCGGCTTGATCATTTTGATTATCGCTCTAACGGCGCATATTTTATCACGATATGTACGCAAAACAGAAGATGCGTATTATCTCGCATTGTAGGGCGGGGGATTGCTCCCGCCGAAACGAACGAGATAGAATATACCTTGTTTGGGAAGATTGCAGAGAAACAATTGTTATTACTTAAAGATCGCTATCCCTGCCTTACGGTTGACCAATACGTAATCATGCCAAACCACATCCATGTTATTTTGATTTTGGATAACGAAACGGCGGGAGCAAGCCCCCGCCCTACGATCATGGATATCGTTTGTGCGTATAAATCATTGACAACGCGAGAATGTAAAAAGGAAGGATTTGGCGAGAAATTATTCCAAACCTCGTTTCACGAGCATATAATCCGCGGACACGAGGATTATAAGGAGATAATTAAATACATTTACAAAACCCCATGTGTTGGTACTACGACGAATTATACGCGGAGGAATAGGGGCAGGAACCTTTTACACAAATGGAATCAAGGAGGAATCGCATGAAAAAATTCTCGGTTCGTGGGGCGGAATGAGAAAATATCTCGAACAAGATATGCTCGCGGAATCTCTAAAAGACAGAATCAGATATGGTTGTACCGCATATGTCGGCATGGATGGCTGTCGAATTTTCGAGGTGTGCATAGACGGTGTCCAAGTAAAACGCTTCTCGTGGGAAACGGTAAACACATATTTTATTGATAACGGATATACGCAAAATCCTAATCCAAGCGGTATCTCCGAATATTGGTCTGAGTTTTTGGCTTTATTAGACAAATACCCGTTGGAGCAGCGAACCGAATATACAGACGAAGAATTTTGTCACGCATTGAAGGTATATCGCAATCAAGATATACAGGATAGCATATCTTACCCCAACCCGCTCGTTAGAATGTTTGCCGTTTTGGATAGACGAGTTGGAAAAAGAACGCTTCAAAAAATCAAAGATATCATCGAAGATCAACCGGAATGGTTGCGTCAATTCTATGTTTTAAGACTGACCGCAGAAAACATGTAACATGATTGCAAAAAAAGTCCCCGACAGACTAAAAATCTGTCGGGGATATCTATTGCGGCGGGAGCAAGCTCCCGCCCTACAAGTAAACTTCCTTATGAGAAAGAGCCCTTAGGTGCTCTTTTTTATTGTTTTTCCGTCGTCAGATATTCCTCCGCGTAGTGCACGGCCACGGCGCCGTCGCCGACGGCCGTTACGACCTGTCGCAGGGGCTTGGTTCGCACGTCGCCGACGGCGTACACGCCGTCGAGCGCGGTGCGCGTCGATTCGTCGGCGATCACGTAGCCGTAGTCGTCGAGGGACAGGGAACCGCCCAGCCATTCGGTCGCGGGCTGCCGTCCGATGCTGACGAACGCGCCGTCGACGGTCATTTCTTCCTTCTCGCCCGTCTGCACGTTCTCCACCGCGGCGCCCGAAAGCCGCCCGTCGGCCGTCAGCCAATCGGTCACGCGGCTGTTCCACAAAAAGGTGACGTTTTCAGCCTCCATCAGTGGCGCGTGATAGATCTTCGTCGCGCGCAGGGTGTCGCGGCGGTGCACCACGATCACGCGTGCCGCCAGGCGCGACAGATAGAGCGCATCGGCCGCTGCCGAGTTGCCGCCGCCCACGACGAGCACGGTCTTATCCTTATAAAAGCGGCCGTCGCAATGAGCGCAATAGTGCAAGCCGCGCCCGACGAGGCTCTCCTCTCCCGCAATGCCGAGTGCGCGTGGATTCGCGCCCGTGGAGATCACGACGGTTTTTGCATACAGCGTGCCGCCGTCGGTTATCAGCTCCTTGACCGTGCCGTCGAGCTTGGCCGACTGCACGTCGCCAAAGAGGGTTTTCGCGCCGAAGCGCTCGGCCGAGGTCTGCATCTTTATGCCGAGCGTGAAGCCGTCCACGCCCTCCTCGAAGCCGGGATAATTGTCAATGACGTCGGTCAGGGCCATTTGTCCGCCCGCCGACATCCGTTCCACGACCGCCACGTCAAGCCCCGCGCGGGCGGCGTACAGCGCCGCCGTGTAGCCCGCAGGGCCGCCGCCGACGATCAGCATATCGTATACGTGTTCCATAGTGGGTTCTCCTTGCTGTTTGATGATGTTATTGTACCCGATTTCGGGCTCGCTTTCCGTGATTGAGTTGCAAAAAACGGTGGTGGGCTTTGCCTTTTCAAGTATAAAAAAGGGGATGCCGACATTTTTGACACCACACCATCTACTATTCTATCACACCTTTTGCAAGATGTCAAGGAAAAATTGTAATAAATTGCCAAATTCTACCGTTTGCACAAAAAATATTTGTTAACTTTTGATAGTTTGCCTATTGCAAAATCGATTTTTCTATGCTATACTATAATCACAAAGGAGGTACGGTCCAATGAACACATAAGCCACTGACTTCTCAAGAAGGGCATGGGAGTGAAAAAGAAAAATCTGAACGGTGTGAGAAAAAACAACGAGAACCATCAAGCCGATAGGTAACGTCCACCCACCGAAACGAACACCATCGTGTTCACATCTATATATAGATCAGATACGTCCACCCACCGAGTTCGTTCAGATTTGTGTGAGAGTGAGGATAAACGCGTAAAGAAGCGTCGCCCCGAACGAAGAAGTCGAGACCATTCGCCTTTTGACCGACTATGAAAGAAGAAAACAGAGGGTATTCTCGCTAGAGAAAATGTGAAAGTGTGTTGGAGATCGTCAAGAAGAGGCAAAAGGTAGACTACGAAAGAGAGGATAACAAAAGATGTTAGATATCAAGAGTGAACAGAAGTGACCCTTGGTTGCGATTTACGACCGCGATCAAGGGTCATTTCTGATTTTGCGCCAAGACGCCTCCGAGGCGTTTTTTTCTTTTTGGGCGGTACCTGAAAAGATTTTTGATGTAAATGTGAAAAAAAGGTGAAGATGCCGTTGACATTCGTCGAATTTTGTGATAAAATAAGATATCATATTAATAAATATAAAAGCTTCGGCTTTTGTATAAAAAGGCGGCCGCGCCGATTGCGGTCAGCCAAAACTTTAGAGGAGGAACATTACCATGTTCAAGAAAGTGCTTTCCCTGGGTCTTTTGGTTCTCATGGTTGCCACGCTGTGCCTTTCGATGACATCGTGCGGTGACAAGAAGGATGACTTCAAGCTTGGCGTCATTCTGCTTCACGACGAAGCGTCCACTTACGACCTGAACTTCATCGAGGCTGTGAAGAAAGCTGCCGAGCAGCTCGGTCTGAAAGAGGATCAGGTGATCTACAAGAAGAACATCCCCGAGTCCAACGATTGCTATGAGGCTGCTGCTGACCTCGTTGACGAGGGTTGTAGCGTCATCTTTGCTGACAGCTTCGGTCATGAGGACTACATGATCAAGGCAGCCAAGGAGTTTACGGACGTTCAGTTCTGCCATGCTACCGGTACGAAGGCTCATACCGAGGGTCTGGACAACTTCCACAACGCATTTGCATCCATCTACGAGGGCCGTTACCTCGCAGGTGTTGCTGCAGGTCTGAAGCTGCAGGCTATGATGGCTGCTGACGAGACGATCGTTCCGAAGATCGGTTACGTCGGTGCCTTCACCTATGCCGAGGTTATCTCGGGCTACACCTCCTACTACCTTGGCGTGAAGTCCATCGTTCCTGAGGTAACGATGGAGGTTCAGTTCACGGGTAGCTGGTACGACGAGAACGAAGAGAAGAACGCCGCTACCGCTCTGATCAACAACGGTTGCGTTCTCATCAGCCAGCACGCAGACTCGATGGGTGCTCCCACCGTTTGCGAGGAAAAGAACGTTCCCAACGTTTCCTATAACGGAAGCACCGA
>CAYULZ010000048.1:0-11122 GCA_964445865.1 uncultured Lachnospiraceae bacterium
GTCAAGCCCTTTTCGCCCAAGGAGCTGATGCTCCGCATGGACGCGATTATGAAGCGCGTCAAGCGCTCCGCCGAGCACGGTCCGAAGAAGGAAAACGTGGTGGTCACGCTCGATAACGGCGGTCTGAAGGCCGACGTGACGGCACGCCTCGTCTTTATCGACGGCGAACGCATTGACATGTCACCCAAGGAATACGACCTGTTCTTTTACATGCTGGAAAACCGCAACATTGCTCTCTCGCGCGAAAAGCTGATCAGTGACGTCTGGGGATACGATTTCTTCGGAGACGTCCGCACGCTCGATACGCACATCAAGCTTTTGCGTAAAAGCCTTGGCCGTTATGCAAGTCTGATCGTTACGTTGCGCGGCGTCGGCTATCGCTTTGAGGGATAAGCCGTGAAGAAAAAGACGTTACAGAAGCAGGCACGTAAATCCAACCGTATCGGCATCAAGTGGAAGATGTTTGCGATTCTTCTTTGCTTTATTACGCTGATGATTCTTGTCGTTCTGTTCTTTCAGGTCGGTATGCTGCATCCGTTTTATCAGAAGACTAAGTTTAACGAAATGCGGTTTACCGAAAGCGTGATTGTGCCGACTCTGGGAGATGCGCGAAGCCGGGAGGAGACGGCGTATAGCTGTGCGGACTCCTATCATAATTCCATCTGGATCTTTTCGGTTTCCGAGGGAAGTGCCGAAGCGGTGGTTGAGGTCAACGGATCGGGCGATAGCTCGGTGCGCTTTTTGCGATATTGGTTTCCGAGCGTTTACGATACGGCGCTCAAAAACGGAGGCTCGTATATTGCCGTCGTTTCTACGGATCTTGTACGGCGCGGCTCTGCGTCGGAGGTGCTTGCCGATAATTTCGGAAGCCCCGAGGATTTTCCGATCATCAATTATTATTCCGATCCTCTGGTTGCCATCAGCGTGAGTGTTCACGACGTGGAGGGAAACCAATATGCTATTATGCAGGTGTCGAGCTTGACACCGCTTTCTGCCATGACCAAGACGCTTTACGATCAGCTTCTGTGGGTCGGCGTCGTGCTGGGAATCTTGGTGCTGATCCTTGCCGATGTGCTTTCTCGCTTTATTACCAAGCCGTTTGTGAATATGAACCTTGCCGCCAAGGAGCTGGCAAGCGGTCATTACGACGTTGAGTTTTCGGGGCACGGCTACCGCGAGATTAACGAGCTGGTAGATACGCTCAATTACGCGGCCTCGGAGCTTTCCAAGAGCGATGCGTTGCAAAAGGAGCTGATCTCCAACGTGTCGCACGATCTGCGCACACCGCTGACGATGATCAAGGGATATAGCGAGGTCATGCGCGATATTCCGGGAGAGAATACACCCGAGAACGTACAGGTCATCATCGACGAGACCGAACGCCTAACCGATCTGGTCAACGATATGCTGGATCTCTCGCGCATTCAGGCCGGCATGCAAAAGCCGGACTTTGAGTCCTTTAGCCTGACCGATACGGTGCGCACGACGATGTCGCGCTATGAAAAGCTGACACAGCAGGACGGCTACCGCATTACCTTTTTTGCCGACGGCGACGCAAGAGTGTATGCCGATCGCGGTATGATTTTGCAGGTGGTTTATAATCTGATCAATAATGCCATTCATTATACGGGTGAGGATCGCCGCGTGGACGTGGTGCAAACGGTGACCGAGGATTCGGTGCGGATCAGCATTCGCGACACGGGAGAGGGAATTGCGCCCGACGATATTCCGCTGATCTGGGATCGCTACTATCGCGTGGACCGCGTGCATAAGCGTGCGGCTATCGGCACGGGACTTGGTCTTTCCATCGTCAAGGGTATTCTTGAGATGCACCACGCGGTGTACGGAGTGGAAAGCACCCTCGGAGAGGGCTCGGTATTCTGGTTCGAGTTGAAGCGCGTATCGGAAATTCAAGACGAAATTGAGGAAATAAAGGGGGCTTTATGAGACTGTTAACCGACAAGACGATCACGGCGGCGTTGCGCTGTCCGATCTGCCGACGCCCCATGGCGGTTCGGGAGAGTGGAAGCCTCGTTTGCACGGGTCCGCGTACCCATTGCTTTGACTTTGGCGCGAGCGGATACGTTAATCTTTCCGCTCCCGGACAAAGCGGCGGCGGAGACGCCAAGCAGGCGGTGCGCGCGAGAAGTCAATTTCTGAATCTCGGTTATTATCGCCCCGTGGCAGACGGCATTTGCGCGCTTCTTCGCGCCCATCTCGGGACGGCAGGCGCGCTGGTGCTCGACGCAGGCTGTGGGGAAGGCTATTATTCGGATCGGATTGCGTCGGTGGGCTACGCCACGGTCGGCGCCGACCTGTCCAAATTTGCGGTGGACGCCGCTGCCAAGCGTGCGGCATCGGCAGGACGCGGAAACGCATTTTATGCGGTGGCAAGCGTGTACGACCTGCCCGTAGCCGACGGCACGGCCGCGGCTGTGACCAATATCTTCGCGCCCTGTGCCGAGGAGGAATACGCCCGCGTGCTGTGCGATGGCGGTATTTTGCTCGTGGCACATGCGGGTGAGGAGCACCTGATGGGGCTGAAGCGCGTGTTGTATGATACGGCGCATCAGAATACCGCACGTGCCGATCTGCCGAAGGGTATGACGCAGGTCGACGAGAAGCGCGTGCGCTATGATATTACGGTCGAGGGCAACGAAGCCATTGCCAGCTTGTTTGCTATGACGCCGTATTATTGGCGTACGGCTCCCGAGGATGCGAGAAAGCTTGCGGGCCTTTCGCGCCTTGAGACCGAGGTGGACGTTCTGCTGACGGTCTATCAAAAGAAGGGAGGGGCGTGCGAATGAAAATTTCGGTTATCATTCCGATGTATAACGAAAGCGCCGTGATCGCGCAAACAGCGGCTCGTCTTTCGGACGTCATGCGCGCTTCCTTTGACGACTACGAAATTCTCTTTTCGGACGACGGCTCGACCGATGGTTGCGGACAGATCGTACGCGAGCTGAGTCTGCCGAACGTTCGTGTGACGGGCTATGAGAAAAACCGCGGCAAGGGCTGTGCGGTGCGCACGGGTATGCTCGCGGCCGAGGGCGATATTCGAATTTTTACCGATGCGGATCTCGCCTACGGTACCGATGCGATTGCTGAAGCGGTGCGACAGATGGAGGCCAATCCTACATGTGGAATGCTGATCGGTTCACGCAACCTGGATAAGGGTGGCTACGGCACCTACGGTTGCTTGCGTCGCATTATGTCAAGAGTGTATATCCGTGTGCTGTGTCTGGTCGGCGGCTTTCACCTTTCGGACTCTCAGTGCGGATTTAAGGCTTTTCGCGCAGAGGCGGCGGAAAGGATTTTCCGCCGCGCGAGCGTCGACGGCTTCGCGTTTGATTTTGAAGCGATCCTGCGTGCACAAAAGGAGAAAATTGCCATTTTGGAAATGCCCGTGCGTGTGCTCAATCACGGAGATTCCAAAATCCACGTCCTGCGCGACAGTGCGAAAATGCTCCGTGATCTTCGGCGTATTCGCCGCGAGGTGAAAAGGGAGAAATAAAAAACAAAAAAGGAGTCTTTCGACTCCTTTTGCTTTTATTTAATCCTTTTTCATTTTTTCCACATACACCTTGATACACTCCAGCGAGCGGTCGCTGATGGTGTGCTCCATCTTGCAGGCATCCTCTGCGGCAATATCCGATTCGACGCCAAGCGAGACCAAAAGGGAAGTGAGAATATTGTGCCGCTCGTAGATCTTTTCCGCAACAGCACGGCCACTATCGGTTAAGGTCAGGTGGCCGTTCGTGTCGCTTTCCAGATAGCCCTCGCGACGAAGAATGCCGATGGCGCGGCTGACGCTGGGCTTGGAATATCCCATTTGCGTGCTGACGTCGATGGAACGCACGGGCCGGCCCTTGCGCGAGAGGATCAGTATGGTCTCAAGATACATTTCACCCGATTCTTGAATGGACATATACGAACGCCTCCTTTCTTTTTTCTTCTTTAGTTTATTATAACACGCCCCCGTTTTTTTTGCAAGGGCTTTGCGTGAGAAATTCGGCGAAATTTTTTTGAAAAAATTGCAAAAAAACTATTGACAAAACCTGACAGGTTGTGTATAATATACTTTGGTTAGCGGGCGCTAACCATTGAAATTGTCATTCGGTTAGTCTACGCTAACCGCGATGCATTGCCATGATTGCAGATCCGACGGGGAGGGTATATCGCCATGATGCCATTGACGCTTGCAGATAAGGAAAAGGAATACATCATTCGTAAGATCGGCGGTAGCCCCGAGGTAAAAAAGCACCTGGAGGATCTCGGCTTTGTGGTCGGGGGAACGGTATCTGTTATCAATGCCTTGGGCGGAAACGTGATCGTTAAGGTCAAGGAATCTCGCATTGCAATCAGCCAGGGAATGGCACAGAAGATCATGATCTGATCGACAGAATTTGTTTTAGAAAAGAAATAAAAATATATCATCAAATGAAGGAGGAAGGACATGAAAACACTCAGAGACGTTAAGGTCGGTGAACGTGCGAAGGTTGTCAAGCTTCACGGAGAAGGCGCACTGAAGCGTCGGATCATGGATATGGGCATCACGAAGGGCGTGGAAGTGCAGATCCGCAAGGTCGCACCCTTGGGAGACCCGATCGAAATGACCGTGCGCGGATATGAGCTTTCGCTTCGCAAGGCAGACGCCGAAATGATCGAGGTAGAATAATTTTTACGGGAGATCCCGTATTTTTTCAGAACGGCAGGTTAGCGGCTGCTAACCTCAAAGAAAGGAAATGGTGTTTAACATGAATTTAAAAATTGCTCTTGCGGGCAATCCGAACTCCGGAAAAACTACGCTGTTTAACGCACTCACCGGTTCCAATCAGTTCGTAGGAAACTGGCCGGGCGTTACCGTAGAAAAGAAAGAGGGCAAGCTGAAGAAGCACGAGGGCGTGACGATCGTCGACCTTCCCGGCATTTATTCGCTCTCTCCCTATACGCTCGAGGAGGTCGTCGCCCGTAATTATCTAATCGGCGAGCGTCCCGATGCGATCCTCAATATCGTGGATGGCACAAACCTGGAAAGAAACCTGTATCTTACCACTCAGCTGACCGAGCTCGGCATTCCCGTGGTGGTCGCCATCAACATGATGGACGTCGTTAAGAAGAACGGCGATAAGATTCAGATCGGCGAGCTGAGCCGCGCGCTCGGTTGTCCCGTGTTTGAGATTTCCGCACTGAAGGGATCGGGTATCATGGAGGCCGCAGAGGCCGCCATTACCGCCGCCGAAAGCGGAAAGACCATGCCCATGCATACCTTTTCCGGTGCCGTTGAGCATGCCATTGCGCACATCGAGGAGGCCGCCGTGCACGGACTTCCCGAGGAGCAGCAGAGATGGTACGCCATCAAGATCTTCGAGCGTGACGAAAAGGTACTGGAGCAGCTTCAGATCCCCGAGACTGTCATGACGCACATCGAAGCCGATATTGCAGCGGCCGAGAAGGAGCTGGATGACGATTCCGAGAGCATCATTACCAATGAACGTTACGTATATATCGCGCAGATCATCAAGGGCTGCTACAAGAAAAAGAACGTCGGCAAGCTTTCGACCTCTGATAAGATCGACCGCGTGGTAACCAATCGCTGGGCGGCTCTGCCGATCTTCGCGATCATCATGTTTCTCGTTTATTACATATCCGTGTCCACCGTCGGTACGTGGGTGACCGATTGGACGAACGACAGCCTGTTCGGCGACGGCTTCCATCTGTTCGGTATCGACGGCGAATATGCCGAGGAGGCCGAGGAATACGCAGGTGCCGCCGAGGTCGTAAATGGCTTTATCGGCGAGCTGGAAAAGGAGAGTGATGAGGGCCTTAAGCTCGTGGATCCCGAATGGGAGCACTTCAACGCCGAGCTCGCAGGAAAGATCCTGACCGATTCGGTTGCCCTTCTTCCCGACGATCATACCCTTACCTATATTACGGTTGACGAGGAGACGCTGGAGGAAACCGAGGTTACCGTAACCAAGGCGGAGCTCGTTGAAAACCTGGAGGTGTATCTCTCCTATGGCTTTGAAGAGCCCGATCCCTCGGGCGTCAGCCCCAAGACGGGCGAAAAGTACGGAATCTGGGTACCCGGTATCCCCGTGCTGATCGGCAACGGCCTCGAGGCCATCAACTGTAACGAGGTACTGACGGCCCTGATCCTTGACGGCATTGTTGCCGGTGTTGGTGCCGTGCTTGGCTTCGTACCGCAGATGCTCGTGCTCTTTATCTTCCTTGCATTCCTGGAGGCCTGCGGCTACATGGCGCGTATTGCCTTCGTTCTCGACCGTATCTTCCGTAAGTTCGGTCTTTCGGGTAAGTCCTTCATTCCCATGCTCGTTGGTACGGGCTGCGGCGTACCCGGTATCATGGCGTCCCGTACGATAGAAAATCAACGCGACCGCCGTATGACCATCATCACCACGACCTTTATTCCTTGCGGTGCCAAGCTGCCCTTTATCGCCATGATCGCAGGCGCGATCTTCGGCGGTGCATGGTGGGTCGCTCCCGTCTCGTACTTCATCGGTATGTTCGCCATCATCGTTTCGGGCATGATCCTCAAGAAAAGTAAGCTTTTCGCCGGCGATCCCGCTCCCTTCGTGATGGAGCTTCCCGCATACCATATGCCCACCGTTCCCAACGTGCTTCGCTCGATGTGGGAGCGCGGCTGGTCCTTTATCAAGAAGGCAGGAACCGTTATCCTCCTCTCCACCGTGGTGATCTGGTTCCTCACCTTCTTTGGATTTGTCGAGGACGGCTTCCGTATGCTCTCCGAGGAAGAGGTTCAGCATAGTCTTTTGGCAAGCATCGGCGGCGTCTTTGCATGGATCTTCAAGCCTCTTGGTTGGGGTAATTGGGAAGCGGCCGTTGCATCCATTACGGGCCTTGTGGCAAAGGAGAACATCGTCGGTACCATGGGTATCATTTACGGCGAGATCGGCGCAATCTCCGAGGCCTTTACGAAGGCAAGCGGCTTGTCCTTCCTCGTGTTCAACCTGCTGTGTGCCCCCTGCTTTGCGGCAATCGGTGCGATCAAGCGTGAAATGAACAGTGCAAAGTGGACGTGGTTCGCGGTCGGCTATCAGTGTGCCTTTGCGTACGTCTGCGCGCTCATCGTCAACTACATCGGCGGTATTTTCATCGGTGACGTCAACGTGATCGGTATCATTGTTTCGGCTTTGCTGCTGGCAGGTATGATCTATCTTCTCGTTCGTCCTTATAAGGAAGCCACGAAGCTGACGGCAACCGAAAAGAAGAACTCGTAATTTTAAAACCTTCAGAAAAGGAGAATCATTATGATAGCATGGATCTTAAATAATTGGTCTACGATCGTCATCGGGCTTGTGCTCGTTGCCGTGATCGGCGGAATCATTCTGCATATGGTTCGCCGAAAGAAGCGCGGGGAATCCTCCTGCGGATGCGGTTGCTCTAGATGTGCCATGAACGGTGCGTGCCACGCCGCGCAACAAAAAAAGGATAACGAATAAAATCAGCCCCGACGGCGTAGCCGTCGGGGCGCTTTTGCGTTTTTCAAAAAGTCCTGTTTTCTATTGCAATGTCGAAAAAAATATGATATGATAAGAATAATGTAAGAAAAGGAGAACGCCTATGAGAGAATATCTGAATGAATCTGCTGCGACGCGCTTTGTGTTTCCTATCGACGGGGATTGCCTCAACGATCGCGATGGCATCGCCACAGAGGACGGCGTGACTGTTACTGTCCTCGTTGCCTCCGCGCCCAATGCTACGCTGACGGTTAACGGGATTCCGACTCGGGAAGAAAATGGGATTTACCGCGCAACGTTGACCGTGCCTACGGGGCGTACGCGGCTTTTGGCTAAAAACGAGACCGACGGAACGACTGCGGCTATAGAAGTCTTTTTTTTTGCCCGATGCGACGAAAAAATATCGCATTTCTTCCGACGATAATATTCTGTTTCTTGCCGATATTACGGCCAATCAGGATACGTACCGCTCTATTTTTGACAATCCGTATCTCGCCATTTATAAGAAGGCGCACGATTGCTACGGCGCCAAGGTACATCTTAATCTGTTTTATGAGTTTGACCGTGCGGCGGCCGCGTGCTTCTCGTCCGATCGGCCCGATTTTAATCTTTCGATGATGACGGATCGCTTCAAGGAGGAATGGGAGGCCAATGCCGATTGGCTGAAGCTTTCCTTTCATGCGCGTGCCGAGAAGCCGGACAGACCCTATCAGTATGCCGCCCCCGAAACCATCGTTGCCGATCATCTTGCCGTGCGCCGCGAGGTGCTCCGCTTTGCGGGGGAAAAGACCTTTTCCTCTGACGTCACGACCGTGCATTGGGGAGAGGCCAATCCTGCCTGCGTGGCAGCGTTGCGCGATCACGGATACCGGGCGCTGACCGGTTATTTTGAAATCTATAAGAAAACGGGAAAACCGTTGGTGTCGTATTACGCTCCCATCGCGTTGACACAGCACGTTGGCGAGCGCGATTTCTGGCACGATACCGAAATGGGTATGACCTTCGGGCTATTGATCGTGTGACCAATTCGGGAACGTTTGAACGCGTGATGGAGGACATTCAAGCGATCATGGCGCACCCGCATCGCGGCGGCTTTGTTTCCATCATGATTCACGAGCAGTATTTTTACGAGGATTACAGTCACCATC
This sequence comes from uncultured Lachnospiraceae bacterium, assembly GCA_964445865.1. Taxonomy (GTDB): domain Bacteria; phylum Bacillota; class Clostridia; order Oscillospirales; family CAG-272; genus HGM12713. The sequence goes on from CAYULZ010000048.1 coordinate 8,651, forward strand.
TGCCCGATTTTGAGGCTCGCGTGCTGGAGCCGGCCAAGCTTCTGTTTGAAAACGGATATCGTGGAAGCTTTGTGAAGGACGTCATCGACGGTGTGTGTTAAAAAATTCCAAAGGCTATTGCGCTTTTGGAAGAAGTATGATATACTGTAATTGTAAGAATTGTAAGAAAGCCAAGAGGGAAATCCCCAAAAACGACAACGGTGCGTAATTGCCGTGTTGCCGAGACCTTTCAAGAAATACTTTCAGAGAAATATCGGTGCACCGCAAAAGGGGAGGAATGATGCCAAACAATGGAGTTTTATAAATTAGGAGGCATATAATGAAAAAATAGTGTTAAAAAAATCGCTTTGTCTTGTTTTGATAGGAATAATATTAACGGGAAGTGTGACATTTACGGTTGCGGCCATAAATCAAGAAACCAATGTCGATATGGAGGCCGCTGTAAATGATTCGGCGTATGATAATAACAACGAATTACTCACGGATTCTGTGATCAATACCGAAACCGAAGGGCGGCAATCAGCGTTTGAACTGACGGAAGAAGAGAAAATTCTAGCGGGGGATATCGATGTATCCATGCGTCGCGTTGCTTCATTTGCTGTTTCTCCGGGTGAATATTATATTAATAATTTATATTCCGGATATTTTTTGATGATAACAAACACAGGAAATGTGACGACATCGCTCTATCAATCAGGGCTAATGTCCTATATGACATGGACGGTCAGAGAGATCGATACCAATATCTATGCATTGAGTGCTTATGATGGCGATGTGACACATTTGCTCGGAGTTAGCTCGGGAGTATTGGTAACCATGTTTGATACGACGACCGTTCCACAAAATTATCAGTGGGAATCGGAAGCAGCGGTTGGCGGCGGTATTCTTATCCGCAACGTTTCCAGCGGTCTCGTTTTGTCATTGGATGGAGAGACGCTTTGCGTTCATTCTCAGCCGGAATCAGATCATGAAGATTATACGAATATTGTTTGGGGAATGATTCGTACTACGAAATTCTATCTCATGCAAGACATAGAGTTATTCGATGATTGGTTACCAACGGCATCAGAAAAGTTTTTTGATTACAGAACGACACCGACCTATGCTTCATGGGTCATGCCTAGAAATTTTCATTGGTGGATGCCTACGAATGATAACTTTACGGTGAATCAACAGGGCATAATTACATCCGGAGCTATCGGTGGCACTGTGACACTTACGCTAACGTATAAATTAACGGGTCAAACATGGAATTTCCGTATTACGAGCGGTGCTGTTCGGGAAGGTGAATATTTGATTCGAAACGTACGAACTAGTAGATACGTAGATATCAAGGGACCAAGTATAGATAATGATGTTTTGTTACACCAATGGCAATATCACACTGGTGAATGGGAAAAATGGCGCTTGACGATTAACGAGCAGGGCGATTACAGTATACAATCGGTATATAGTGGAAAATATATTCATGTGGCGGGAGCATTAACAACCGCAGGCGCGAATATTGTTCAATATGAAGGCTCCGTCAACGCCAATGCCAGATGGCAGATCAAGATGGTGAGCAGTGGAAATTACCGGATCTCACCCTTTTCCAATCTTTCCATGGCTCTTGGTGTTCCCATGGGACAGGACGGTGACGGCGTAAATCTCCAGCAGATCCCTTACGGTGCGGACTCTGATTATAGCGACGAGTGGATCTTTGAAAACATTGGTCCCGCGCCTGGAATTAAGAACGGTGGCATTTATCATATTGTCGCCAAACACAGCAACAAAGCGCTCGATGTAACGGGCGCGGGAACAACCGACGGAACGGTAATCAACCAATATCCCATGACGGCAGGCTATCAATGGCAACGCTGGAAATTTGAATATTGGGGTAACGGAGAGTATAAAATCCATGATATGAACAGTGGTAAGCTACTAAGTATTGCTTCTAGTTCGCACACGGAGGGCACAATTTCTCATATATGGACGAGCGATAATACGGCGGGGCAATTGTTTAAGATTCGCGCCAACGATGACGGGACCTATTCGTTTTTATCAACATGTAGTGAATATATACGTGCTTTGACTGTGAATGGCGGTAGTACGGCAAACGGTGCCAACCTCATTCAATCGACCGATTTAGAGTTGGATTATCAAAAATTTTATTTGCGAGAAAGCATAGCGGATATCAGTTTTTTGTATGATCCGCTGAATGAATTGTATGATTACGCTTGTGAATTCAAAGCGGGATATTCAACTTCGCGTAGTGAAAATGAACTTGTCATGCATTATGTTAGACATAATGTTTCTAGTTATGTTACTGGTAATTGGTCGATTGTGGCAGGAGATATTAGGCAAGAGTTTATCGATTATGTTGATGCCAGAAATGGTCTTCTAACCGTGATGTTTAGTGGGACCCCCATATATTCCGCCGGCGCAGTTCTTTATGATCATGATGGAAATCAAATCGACTTTTACCATTTGTGT